>JADINF010000071.1 GCA_017694145.1 Candidatus Stercoripulliclostridium pullicola | reverse complement strand
GCGGCGTTATTCGTTAAAGAAGGCGACAGCCTTGCCAAGCCGCCCGCATCGGTCGTGGCGTAATTGCTTGCGGCGGCAGGTCCTCTCGCCACTTTCAAAGCCGTGAGGTATATTCTGAAAGCGGAGCGCTTCGCGCACTCTCTCGAATTACCCGTAGCGAAGCTCGTGTTCCTTGCCGTGGACGAAAGCCGTCGCGGAGAGGGGCTCGGAGTAAAAGCGCTCGGATACTTTCTTGCGGAGGAAAACTTCGTGCTCGAAACGCACGACGGTAGCAAAGCCGCGTATTATCTGAGGCACGGCGGAAGGCTCGTAGCGGAATACGATTTGACAAAAAGTCTCAAACACAGTATAATAGCTTTTGAAAAAAGTCTTTTATCTGCGGAGGAGAAATGAAAGCGAAACTCAGGACGGCGGTCATCGGGCTCGGCGGCAGAGGGATGGGTCTGATGCATGCCGTTTTGCGCATGAAAGACGTTGAAGTCGTAGCGGTATGCGATCTTTACGAAGACAGAGTGAATAAAGCTCTCGCGGCGATATCGAAAAGAGCAGGCTCCGCCCGCGGCGAGACCGATTACTGCAAATTGTTGGATAAGCGAAACGTGGACGCAATGCTGGTCACGACAGCGTGGTCGGCGCATTCGGAGATAGCGTTCGCCGCTATGGAAGCGGGTATTCCGGTAGGTTGCGAAGTAGGCGGCGCGTATTCGGTGGAGGAATGTTTCAGGCTCGTCGAGGTTTCGGAGCGTACGGGCACTCCGTATATGATGCTCGAGAACTGCTGTTACGGCGAATACGAACTTGCCTGCCTCAATATGGTACGTCAGGGGCTTTTCGGTACGGTGGTGAACGTGGAGGGCGGGTATAAGCACGATCTTCGCGACGAAATTTGCTACGGCGAGAAGAACCGCCATTACCGTTTGAAAGAATATATGTTGCGTAACGCCGACAATTATCCAACTCACGAGATAGGACCGATAGCGAAGCTTCTCGACATAAACCGCGGTAACCGTTTCGTAAGCCTCCGCTCGCTTGCGAGTAAGTCGGCAGGCTTAAAAGAGTTTGTGTCAAGGGGCGACGACGAATATCTCAACAAACTCCGCGACGTCGAATTCAAGCAGGGCGACGTAGTACATACTCTCATAGAATGTGCAAACGGGGAAACCGTACATATAGTTCTGGATACCTGTTTGCCGCGTCCGTACAGCAGAGGGTTTACAGTGCAGGGCACGAAGGGAATGTATACGGAGGAAGGCAATTACTTCTATTTAGATTCGAAAGCGGCGCACCTTAAGTCGGTCATCTTCGGCAAGAGTTACAACAACGGAAAGCGGTTCGTCAAGAAGTACGCGCATCCCATATGGAAAAAGATCCGTTTCGCGAGCGCTCTCGGCGGACACGGAGGTATGGATTATCTCGTGTTGCGCGCTTTTATAGAAGCGGTAGCCGGCGGCGAGCCGATGCCCATAGATGTCTACGACGCGGCGACATGGATGGCGATCACGGCGCTCAGCGCGGAGTCGATAGAGAAAGGCGGAGCGCGAGTGGAATTTCCCGACTTTACTTCCGGCAAGTGGAAGGAGCGTAAGCCCGTCGCGTTTTGCGGATATAAGATATGAGGAAGCGGTATGGAACTTAAAGAATTCAGAGAATTTATGGCTTCTCGCCGGTATATCGAGGGGAATTCCGAGGTGCACGAGGTTTTCCACGCTTACGCGGAGGAAGCGCGCAGGATTACCGCTGAAATAAACGGCGCTTACCGTACTCAAGAGGAATTGAGGCAATTGTTTTCGTCGCTTACGGCAAGCGAGATCGACGATACTTTCACGATTTTTCCGCCGTTCTACACAGATTGCGGTAAGAATATCCGGATAGGCAAAAACGTTTTTATAAATTCCGGATGTTGCTTTCAGGATCAGGGCGGCATAGAGATAGGCGACGGTTCGCTTATAGGGCATCAGGTCGTGCTTGCTACGCTCAATCACGATCTTGATCCGGCGCGGCGCGCGTCAATGACCGCCGCGCCCATAAAAATAGGCAGAAACGTGTGGATAGGCTCGCATGCCACGGTGCTTTCGGGTGTTAAAATAGGCGACGGCGCCGTAGTTGCCGCGGGAGCCGTGGTGACTAAGGACGTGCCGCCTTATACCGTGGTCGGAGGAGTGCCCGCCGGGATATTGAAAAACCTGTAGCTAATGTCGTATTTCTGATATGCAAGGTCCGCATATAGCATATACATTAAGTTCGGAATAATATGGCTTACTAATGGAAACGAAGTTATGAATGAAAATTTAAGATTGATTCCTAAAGCTGCCGAAACGATTTTTAAAGGCGGTATAACTTTATTGAAGATCATCTCGTTGCGCGGTGCAAGTTGCTTCCAAAGGGATTTTTTTGCTTCGCTCGGCGGTGCGTGCGGATTTACCGCATCGGAAGAGGAAGGTACACCCGTAACGTATTCATGCGGATACGGCGAGATCCCGCCCGAAGGATATATGCTCGAGCTTAAAGGCGACTGCGCGGAAATACGCGCTTCCGACTACGGAGGATTGTTTTACGGGTTTGTTACGTTGGCGCAGCTGATACATAATTACGGAGGAGAAGTTCCTTCCGTCACCGTGCGAGACCGTCCGTCCTTGAACTATCGCGGTCTTATGCTTGACGTAGCAAGATATTTTTTCGATAAAGAGGATATATTTCGTTTCGCCGATTTTTGCGCGCTCCACAAACTTAACGTAATTCATCTTCATCTTACGGACGATCAGGGCTGGAGAATGCCTGTAAAGAAATACCCTTTGCTTACGGAAAAGGGCGGTTTCCGTTCTCACACCAATTTCGGCGTACGTCCTCACGGCGGTTATTATACCGAAGAAGATCTCAAGGAAATAATCGCTTATGCCAACGCACGCAATATAGAGGTAATACCTGAGATAGATATGCCCGGGCATATGCAGGCGGCTATAGCGTCGTATCCTTATTTGGGCTGTTTCGGGCGCAAACTCGAGGTGGCTACTCATACCGGCGTAAAGCACGACGTGCTCTGCGCGGGTAAGGAAAGCACATACCGGTTCATTTTTGACGTACTCGACGAAGTTATGGAGATATTCGGCGGTAATACGAAATATATACATATCGGAGGCGACGAAGTGGTTACGCATCGCTGGAAGCACTGCCCCGATTGCCGTAAAAGAGCGGAGAAGGAGTGCATCGGAAGCGTGGAAAATTTGCAAAGCTATTTTATCTCGCGTGTTGCCGATTACGTGGAGTCCAAGGGATTTATACCCGTGATGTGGAACGAAAGCGAGGTGAGCGGCAGAGCGCCGCGTTCGGCGGTATGGCAATATTGGACTGACGACTCCGGCGAGAAAGAACGCGAAATACTTATGGCGGCATGCGCATCGCGCGGAGTGATCAACAGTTCCAGTAAGCATTGCTATATGGATTTACCTTATGCTTACATAAATATCGAGAAAGCATATTCTTTCGTTCCGCGTCCCGCGGAAGTGCCGGCGAGTAAATTCGTAGGCGCCGAAATGGCGTTATGGACGGAATACGTACCCGATTTCCGGACGGCTTGCCGTCGTTTGTTGCCGCGTAGCGCAGCGCTAGCGGAAGTCATGTGGAATTCTGCCGAAAAAGATTTCGGAAGTTTCAAGTCAAGGCTGAATTATACTCTCGGGTTTATGCGCGCAATAGGATTCGAAGGGGCTTCGCAGAAATGCGCGTCGCCCGGGAAAACGCGCGCACTGTTTCAGAAACTATGGTTTGAAAGGCGTCAATTGCATTGGCAAGGGCTTACAAACCTTTACAACGATATAAAAATAAGTTTGCGTTACGGCAAAAACTATGAAAATAAGAGGTGATATATGGCAAAAAGCAATCTTTTAAATCAAATCGTTTTTTTGGTAAAAGACTTTTTCGGACATTGGAATACTCCGGCCAAAGAAGGCTATTATCTGCCCAATAAGGAATTCGTCGCGTATTCGGTAGGCGGCATGGGCGTGCAGGGTATGGGAATACTTACGCAGTACTTTGCCATAAACATGGGTGTTCATTTGGCTTACGTGTACAATTTTGACCAGACAATTGTTCTTTACACCTCATGGATAGCCGCCGTTCTATCGATTTTCAGAGCGCCGCTGGTGGGTTGGATTACAGACAATACCAATACAAAATGGGGTAAATACAGACCTTATCTGTTGTTTACCGGTTTTTTAAGCGTCGCTTGTTTCTGGTTGCTTGCTTTTATCCCGCAGATATTTATGCCTTCCGCCGGACAAGAATATACGGTAGCGCGCAAATGGGCTGTCATAGGATCGTATCAGCTCATATATTTTATCGCGATGACCGTGTACGGATTTTTCTCTTTCGGCAGAGTAGGACTTTCGCAGGTTATTACGCCAAATACCAACGAACGCACAAAGCTGTATTCTATAGGCGGAGTCATCGATTCGCTCGGACCGTCGATAGTGCAAATGCTTTTCCCGTTAATCGCTAACTGGGTTTACGGGCAGAAAGGGCTGGTTTACGCAGAGCGCTACGGCAACCTCACCGCGGAAGAGTTGTCCGGTGTCGGAATGGGCTTCGGCATGGAGAACATTCATACTTATCAGATAATTTTCCCGATAATGGGTTGCGCCTGCGTCGCCGTGGCTCTCATAATGTTTTTCGGGACCAAAGAAAGAATTATTCAAACCAAACGCAGCCGCGAAAAAATCAAATTTTTCGCAGGTATAGCGCAAAGCTTCAAAAATAAATATTTTTGGATTTTCAATATATCCAACGTTCTGGCTTTCGGCAGAATTACGATATTCGCTTCCGTTAATTATATATGCGCTTACATGATAGGCGGCGATCTCGGCGGGAATTTGCGCGGCATTATGCCTACGCTCATGGCGGTGGGATTCGTGCCGGGCATGCTTTTTTCTCCCGTTATACAGAAATATATGGGCAAGAAAAAGATGACTTTGTTGTCTTTCGGCGGTTCGGCAACTCTGTCGGTTTTAATACTACTGTTTCTCGTTCTGTTTGCCTACGAAGCCGATTATACGCCGTACCTAATGTTCGCGGGGATATTCCTTCATAACATATTTGCGGCGCTATGGACGGTCACTTCTCCCGCTATGACTGCCGATTATTGCGAGTATCAGCAGTGGAAAACGGGCGACAGGCTTGACGGATATATGTCGCAGTATACCTCGGTGGCAACTACCGTGTGCGGCATGGCGACGGGACTGCTTGTTTCGGAAATACTTAAGGCCTACGGCGCCAACACTTCTCTGGACTACGAAAATCCCGAGGTGATGCGTAACGTATTCGTTATCTGGTCCGTGATGGGCGTCGCGTGCGGCATACTTGCGATGATACCGTTTTTCTTCTGGAATCTTACCGAGGAAAAACAGCTTGCCATGGCTCGCGAACTTAAGATACGGGCTTATAAAGAGGAAATCGAGAACGGGGAACTCGATCCGTCTCATATCGGAGAAGCCGTTGAACTCGGAGTTATAAGCGCGGAACGCGCAGCCGAGATGGGATACCTCGGCGGCGAAGCGGCGGCAGCGGTAACGTCCGAAAAGGAATAACTCTTCAGGCAAGCTCACCGTTACGCGGTATGCAATCTTTATCTCGACATGGTAGAGAAGTCGTTCTGCGCGATAGCGAAAAAAGGAGGCGCGGTAGTGAATAAAGACGTGCCGCCTTATACTGTAGTCGGCGGCGTGCCCGCCAAGGAGATCAAAAAGCTGAACTGATTTGTCGGGAGAAAAATGCCGGTTATCGAATTGAAGGGAGTTTCACACAGTTATGCGAGCGGCGTCAAAGTGCTTGACGGCGTCGATATCGCCGTGGAAAAGGGAGAATTCCTTTCGATACTCGGCGCTTCCGGCAGCGGAAAAACGACGCTGTTGTCCGTAATGGGCGGTATAGTTAAGCCCACCGAAGGCAAAGTGTACGTGGACGGTGAGGACGTTACCGGATATACGGAGAATAAGCGCGCCGTTATGCGGCGTACCAAATTGAGCTTCGTATTTCAGTTTTTCAATCTCGCGCCTTATCTTACCGTGGAACAGAATATTCTGGTACCCGCGCTTCTTCGGGGAAAAAGCAGAGCCGAGGTCAAAGACGATCTCGACGGACTGCTCGCTTATACGGGGCTCACGGCACGCAAAAACGCGTTGCCGGCAAGGATATCCGGAGGGGAGCAACAACGCACGGCTATCGCGCGCGCTCTTATCGTAAAGCCTGAAATAGTGCTCCTTGACGAGCCTACCGGGAACCTGGACAGCGTTAATTCGCGCGAGATAATGGAATTGCTCGCGAAGATCAACGCCGAGTACGGCGTCACCGTGGTGCAGGTGACGCACAGCGAGCGGAACGCTTTGTACGGTACGCAGATAGTCAACATAACGGACGGGAAGATATGTTCTTCGCCCGTGGTACGGGGGTAAACGAAGGCAGTGAAAGTTATAGCGAAACACACTCTCAACAGCATACGCAAGAATCCGTTACAGTCCTTCGTGATAGTATTTTCGATAATGCTCGTCACGGCGTGTATGCTTTTTGCGTTCAGCGTGCGGACGATGTTTTACGATATTTCCTCTCTGTGGGCGGAGAGCCGGTTCAACGGCGGGGACATGCGCGTCGAACTGACGGAGCAAAACGATTGCGCGGAGCTTTTCGAATATCTCGACGGATCGGAATACGTGAGGGATTATTTTGCTTACGGATACATCGGCGGCAGCGCAGTCAAGACGGAAGACGTCACGCTTGCCGTGGAATGTGCGTTCACCGACGACGCGGAGGCGCTCAACAGATTGAGCGGATCCGAAGTTTTGCGTACGGCGGAGCCGCACGAAGGCGAACTTTCGGGGGCGGTTTCGCATAAATTCGCGGAAATGGCGGGAGCGGACGCGGGCGACGCCGTAAAACTTTGCGTGGCAGGAACGCCGCTCGATTACGAAGGCACGGGCTACGTTACCGTGAGAATAACGTCGGTATTCAATTCCACGGGATTCTATTATACGAACGGCGGTTCCGAAAAAATAGTCGTCGATTATTCGGAACTCGAAGGTAAAGTCGCGACCAGGCAATACAGTAATTTTTTTATTTATCTGCGCGATCCCGACGCGACCGCCGAAGTAAACGCTGTGGAAAAAGCCGTGCGCGAAATAACCGACAACAAACTTACCGTATATATTGCCGACGGTTATGCGGAGAAAGCCATAGAAGATTCCGTTTCGGGCAGTATGGAAACTCTCTCCATAGCCGTGGCGGCGGTGACGATGTTAATGGCGGTGATGATATATTTTTCTTATTCCGTCATAGCGAGGAACCGCACAGAAGAACTCGTGAAATTCAAAGCGTCCGGCGCAACTCCCGCCCAAAGCATAGCGATAATGTATGCCGAAGTGTGCGTTTACGTCGTTATAGGCGGTATTGCGGGACTTGCGGCGGGAGCGGGAGTTCTCAAACTTGCGGAAAACATATTGAGAGCGCAGGTAGCGGGCATTACCGTTTACGCCGAAGCGTGGAAGTATGCGCTGGCTTTCGCGGTCGCGGCGGTAGCGGCGGTCGCCGCG
>JADINF010000070.1 GCA_017694145.1 Candidatus Stercoripulliclostridium pullicola | reverse complement strand
GCGGTGACTATAGTGTTGAATACGTCCTCCGCATGGGTGTTGTCGTCAGTCACGAAATTCTTTATTTCCAGTACTTCGAGCTTCCCGTTCGTTATCGTTCCCGTCTTATCGAGAAGCAGGGTGTCGACCATGGCTATCATTTCGATACTGTATAGATCCTGCGGCAAAGTATTGCGCTTGGCAAATTTCAAAGTCGAGGCCGCGAGCGCGGTGGAAGTCAGAAGGAACATTCCGATAGGGAGCATTCCGAGTATCGCCGCGGAGATCGTGATCACGTAACTCTGGAACTTGGATATCTCCTCGGTGTTGACGCCCGATTCGGTAAGGAATGTGCTTTCCGCGCCGGTGACGAGCAACGACACGAGCAACAGTCCCGCCAGAAATACGAGAACGACCGAAATACCTTTGATTATCTTATCGAGTACGCTGAATATGTTGGAACGCGGTTTCGAAACCCTGCGGGCTATGCGCGCGACGTTCTCGATGTAGCAATCTTTACCCACTTTGTCGGCGCGCACCGTGGCTTCCCCGGAAACGATGACGGAACCGGCGAGAATGTATTCGCCGACGCTCTTTTTGACGGGTACGGATTCGCCGGTAAGTATCGATTCGTCGACTTCGATCGCGCCGTCTTTTATGGAAGAATCTACGGGCACTTGCAATCCCGCGTTCAATATGTATATATCGTCGAGCACGAGCTTTTTGGTGCTTATCTCGGAATGTTTGCCGTCGCGAATTACTTCGCAGGTGTTCTCGATAACGAGAGAAAGTTTTTCTACTTTATGTTTGGCTTTGATCTCCTGCCATATACCGATAGCCATATTCAAAATGACTATACAGGAAGATACCGTATACATCCCCGCTCCGGCTATAAACAGTAGGGCGACGAGAATAATCGTCACTGTATTGCAGAAATTGAATACGTTTTCGAGAACTATCCTCGTATAAGACTTGGTGCGGTTGATCGGTTTGTCGTTGGTGAGCTTGTCGCTCGTACGCTCCGCAACCTGCGTTTCCGTGAGTCCTTCGTTGATATCGGGATCGAACCTTTCCGCATGTTTGTGCTTATGGCTGTCCTCGCGGATGTGCGGTCCTTTTTCGCCGTGGACGAGACTTTCGAGTCGAGATAATATATCCATTAAATTAATTCCTTATTATATTCGGGGAATATCCTCTTCCACCTATTCCGATATATATAATAATATATTAAAAAAGAAAAATCAATAAGTTTATTCAGAAGAAAATCTGCATAAAGTCAAATTCGTCGAATATCGGCGTTCAGCAAGATATGACCGAAAAGCCGTCGTACGCAAATGTAAGAGTTCGCTTCGCCTTAATACCCAAAAGAGTTTAAATTTTTTCGTCCGAGTACGCGAAAATCCGTTGACAACGCCGTCAGGATATTGTATATTATTTAAGCGCGGTTGATGGTGCCCGACGGGGTGTAGCGCAGTTTGGTAGCGCACTTGGTTTGGGACCAAGGGGTCGGGAGTTCGAATCTCTTCACCCCGACCAGAACCTTACAATTCAATAGTAAATCCACATTTATGGGGGCCTTTAGCTCAGTTGGTTAGAGCGGTCGGCTCATAACCGATTGGTCCGCGGTTCGAGTCCGTGAAGGCCCACCACATTTATGCGGTCCGGTAGTTCAGTTGGTTAGAACGCTAGCCTGTCACGCTAGAGGTCGAGGGTTCGACTCCCTTCCGGATCGCCATTTTTTGCCTTGGTAGCTCAGATGGTAGAGCAGGGGACTGAAAATCCCCGTGTCGGTGGTTCGATTCCGCCCCAAGGCACCACAAACAAAATGCTGGCTTAGCTCAACTGGCAGAGCAGCTGATTTGTAATCAGCAGGTTGTTGGTTCGATTCCGATAGCCAGCTCCAGATAGTTACCAAAGAGCATATACGGGTAGGTTCCAGAGCGGCCAAATGGAGCAGACTGTAAATCTGCCGACAGTGTCTTCGGTGGTTCGAATCCACCCCTGCCCACCAACAAAAGGCGTTACGCATGTACGCCTTTTGTTTTTTATATCGATTACGTGAAAGCGGAAGTTAAGGGCAATGCGGCGTTAACGCATATCGGCTTCAGCATACGCAACGCACAAGCGCTACTGCTTTGACGACTGCCGTAAGCGACTGAATGACTAACAACGCCCAGATGAAAAAAGTCGTAGACGCGCACAAAGGAAGCATCTCGGAGTCGACGCCGTTACCGAAAGTCGTCACCAAAACGTATTGTAAAGTGAGAACGGATACCATGGCTTCCTTGAAGTTTATTCTTTTCAGAGTCATGACCGCCATGTTGGATTGCTTGCGTGCCGTATTATATTTTTTGGTAGCTACGGCAACTTTATATACGGTATATGCCGCGGTCGCTATTGCCGTGATCGCACTGTAATCGAGCGCGCGTTGTTGGGTGACCATCAGCGAAACCGGTGCGATCAGAGTAAGGTCTATAATCAATAATACGACGCTTTCCGACAAGCACGCTTTTACCCGTATCGGTAAAAGCGCAGCTTCGTCTTTAAAGGAAAGCGACAGGCGCCTTTCGGTATACACGGTACAGGCTTTCGTGAGTGCTAGTATCGCGTAATATATCGCTGTGCAGTAATTCCAAAGCGCGCCGTATCTTATGCCGAGATATACGTTATAAAGAGCAAACGCGAGCGTGGAAAGCGACGATAAAGCGGAACCGGTAAGCGTTTTGAAGACGAAATCGCTTCTGAGTTTCTTAAACAAGTTCTTTAATCTTTTTACGTCGTTTTTCATTATTACGTACATCAGATGTTTTCGGCTGAGATAAGAGAGTTGCCTTTCTCGAGAATGTTCGCGAGTCTTTCTTCGGAATCGCAGACAAGGGGAGTCACTTCGGCGTTTTTCTTCTCGGTTATCTTTTTATATATCGGATAGTTCATGCAACAAAGGGTTATCCCCGCGATGCCTATCAGCGAGCCGCATACCATAACCGCCACGCCGCCGCTACCCAGCATCACCATGCACATACCGCCTCCAAGTATCAGTGCGGCGATACAACCGAACAGTATAGCGAATATATTGGCGTTGAACGTTTTTGAGCGCTCGAGAGCGTCGATTTCCGCTACGGCTTCCTCTGCTTGCCTTTCGAGTCTTATAAGTTCCTGCCTGTGTCTTATATCCCTAGCCCGCTTGAGCGAGAGCGTAGTGTTTCCCGCGACGGAGTTACGTGTATCGGTTATCTCCCAACCGAACGCTTCGTATACGTCGGCGGCACGAGCACGGTCTTTTGCTTTTACGGTCCTGACCGTATATTCGTAAGTTACAAAGTCTTTTTCTTTCATTGTTATTACCTCTGATGCGGATTATTTTACGGATGGCGGGTGCGCACCGTTGACAGCTCCGTGAAACATCTGTATCATATACTTGACGGACGGCAAAATCAATACGCTGCAAGCGACGCGGAACACTTTTGCCGTTTTGTATCGCGGAATTGAACACATCGGAGAATTTGTACTATGGATTACGCGCCCGAAGAATATTCGAGATATTACATCGTTGAAGCTCTTTTCAGGCTCATGAGCCAATACGAGTACGATAAAATAAAAGTTACCGACATCGTTGCGAAAGCGGGAGTCGGCAGGGTGACTTTTTATCGGTATTTCAAGAAAAAAGAGGACGTGATACTGTATTACTTCGAGCATAACGCCCGCAGTTTCGAGCTATCGCAGAAGTATTATCCTCGCTGTAAAGAAGATTATATAGCCGTAGCCGAAGATGTTTTTAATAAATTCAAAGAAAACGCGCAGGTGTTCCGTCTCATACGTAAAGCCCGCCTGGAATACGTGTATCTGGACTATCTCAACAAAAGTTTCGCCGAATCCTTCGCTACGGAGCACGGCGACAGAAGCGCGTATCTTCCGTATGTTTACGCCGGAATGCTTTTCAACGTATCCATGGCGTGGCTTGACGAAGGTTGTCTCACTCCGCCCGCGGAGCTCGCCGCAACCGTGGTGAACGCCGTTTACGGTCAAAGAGCTTAGTCGCTTAAAAAAATCTTTGCTCGCGTGTCGGGCGCATATCGGCAGAAACGCTCGGCTTTTCTGCTTTTTTGCGTTATTTTCGGGTAAATACCGAATTTATGGGGAATAACGCTCGCGTAAAGTATATGTCTTGAAACCCGTGCGCGTATGTGCTATTATATAATATAATAGATTTAGTGAGGAACGATTATGGTACGATTGCACGGTATAGTTCTTAAAGCGCGCGCCGTTACTTTATTTGTTTTCATTGCGTCTATTTATTGCATATTGTGTGCCGTAATATTGCGGATTCCGTATCAGTTGGGCGATATCACGATGTTGTCGAAAATAGCGACATTGGAATATTCTGTTACTTATTTCTATATCATGTCGTTGATAACGCTCGCGGTTTTTGCTGTTCTGGCTGTTTGCTGCGCGTATGCCGCGGCATTGTATGGCGCGGCGAAATCTGTTTGGCACAGCAAAAGCGTTATATTGATTTTACTTGACGCGTTTATGAATTTTGTGTTGTTTACTCAGTCGTTAAATTTCGATAAGCAAACCTATGTGAGCGAGATACCGCTCATAAATACGGCAATCTTTGCGGTGCTGACGGCTTTGACGATTTACTCGGTAGTCGCGCTGCTGTCCGATCTCCTGTGGCTGATTGTAAACCGCAAAGCGAAAAAAGGGGAGATCGCAGTTCCCGCAAACGTCAGATTAGAGTCCGTGTTCGGCGTTGCTGCGCCGGCAATGATGACTTTCGGCGCGGTGAGCGCGTTTATCCCCGCGTTTGTCTTGGTAGCGGTAATGCTTGCGAATTTGAAAGAAGGTACCGCTTTGGATACAGAGTATTATCTTAGCGCCTTGATTGCAGGAGCGGTCTTGTCGGGTATTCAGATATTGACGGCGGCAGCTACGGTACTCTCGAGAAAAAAGAAAATATGTTACGTCTTTGCCGTCGTTAACGTGCTTACGGCTCTCGGCGTGATAGCGGCGTTTATGGCGGTAATTTCATCGATGGTATCGTGTAATTTAATGATTTACATAGGCGAAGCCGCCATGATAGTCGCTTCGTTCAAAATCATATCCGAGCACAAAGAATTCGAGCGTATGAAAAACGCGCCGCCGGCGCATACCGATAACCGTTATCCCGAAGACGACGAAGACGTCTCCGTTATCGACGGCCGTCGCGTAGTGAGCGCTCGACCGCAAGCGTATGCGCGACAAAACAATCGCGGCGCCGGTATAGGTAACTGAATAATCGCGGCGCCGCGGGCGCCGAGCAAATGACAACGGCTGTTGAGGCGGCAGCGCGCAAACCGGAGTTTGTAAACGCGCTCGCTACCGGATATTCGATTCGTCTCACGCGTATCGCAATAAGGAGTAAATAAGGAGTAAATAAATGAAAATTATCAAGGCAAATAAAATATTTACCGTTTTCAGAGGTCTGATACTGCTTGCGTTAGGTTTGTTTCAGGTGGTAGTAGGCTTGATCGGTATGAATTCCAAGGTCACGAGCGACGGCAGCGTCGCGCAACAGTTCGCGGGAACATTTGTCTTATTGTTTTCCGCGTTGGGCGTTATCCTTGTAATAACCGGCGCGATAACCGCGCTGTACGCGTTGTTCGTTTTCGGCAACATAAAGAGAACGGAGCGCGGCATAAGCAGAGGCTTCCTCGTCGTCGACGTAATAGCCAACATAGTTGCCGTAGCGATAGGAATAATTGTGCTGTTTTCGGACGGAAATGACGAAAACGTCTATGCATGCATCGCTTTTCTGATATTGGCGGCAATCGGCTTCGCTTTCGACGCGGTAGCATTCAAGGCGTTGAAAGCCGTTCGCGGCGGCAGTTACGATTTCGAAAAAAAGTTAACCAGATATAAAAGTTTCAAAGCCTTTTCGGTCCTCGGGATAGTATTCGGCATTATTCCCGCGCTTGCCTTTTGCATCTTCGCAAGGTCTATCGAAAATTATTTCGGCGAAAGCAATTACGATATTACCGTGGTATACGCGACGATTGCCGCGGTAAGCCTTACTGCCGTGCTGACAATAACAGCTTACGCGGCGGTAGGAAAGGGGAAAGGCGGAGTGGCGGGAGGATTGCTGTTTATATCCTCCGCAGTTTCCTGCGTGCTTGCGGGAATAGCTTTGTCGCCGAACGCGGGTATCGCCGCAATATCCTGTATAGGGCTCGCCTTGCTCGCGTTATCGGGAATCGGAGCGATTGCCGAAAGCGCCAAACAAAAACGCGAAGCGGAACGCAACGCGAGAAGGTTCGAGCGCGATTATATGCGTGCCAGGCGCGACAGATGACGTTGCGGCGACAATTACCGTTATTTATTCCGTATGCGTTTTCGGTAGCGTAAAGCGCGTAAAGCGGGGCGTCGGCAGGGGATTTATCGCTATAGACGTTCTCGGCAACATATTCGCTATTGTGCTCGCGGTATCTGCATTAGCCCTGGGAATATCGGGCGCGTTGGTTTTCAACGGTGTAGACGGTATCGGATATGTATATATGGCTGCGATATGCGCGGGCGCGCTTATGCTGATATTAAGCTCGTTTTTCCTCATCGCAGGCAACGTAAAACGTAAACGCGAAGAGCAGGAACGCCAAAGAAGACTGATTGAGCGTGAACGCGCGGACCGTATGCGCGCAAATAGAGCTTACGGATACCGATAATTACTCGTAGATCGTCGAGGGTACGGCTGTGAAAGCAGAAAAGACGTTTAAAATTCTGGCAATCATAAAAGTTATAGCGTTGGCGGCACTCGCGATTTATTTTTTCGCTTACGGCGCGTACATGCTGTCTGAGTCCGAAAGCGATACGGAGGGTATAGAGAACTCGTGGGTATCTGTGATAATCGTATTTGCCAAATTGTTCGGCAAGTTAGGCGCGTATGTGTTTTTTGCGATAGGCGCTTTTACGATTTTGGCAACCGTTTACGTTGTTGTCGAATTTCTTATCATTCCTAACGGCGCGAGAATAATATTCGTTATATCGGATTTTATATCCAATATCTTTATGCTTGCGATGGTTCTGCTTGCGGTGAATTCAGAAATATTTACGGTTTGTGCGATTATGTTCGCCTTTCTATTATACTTTGTATGCGTGGATATCGCGGGCTTTTGTTCCTACAGGGAATATAAACGGTTGAAAAATGCTTCGCGCGGACGTCAATGCCGATGAAAAGGGCGGGGCAGTTTCAGTTAAACAAAAACTCCGGATCGCTCCGGAGTTTTTTATATGTGAATGAGTTATCAGCCTGCGAAGCCGTAAACGTATTGATACATGGTTATATCGACAGCGGATTCGGTATAAGTGTACGTTGTGGGTCCGAATATTCTGGTAGAAGTCGCTGTCACCGTGATGATATGGAAGGTGACGACGTCACCGATCTCGGCTTCGGCAAGCATCGTTTCGATTGTGTAAGCGTCCGTGAATCTGCGCTCGAGCCCGTCTACCGTCACGCCGGTAATCAACGAGCCTTCCGTTATAGCGCCCGCCGAATCGGAACGCGCTATGCTTCCGTAAGGGGTTACCTCCGAAACATAGTAATAATATTCGTTATCTTTAGGCGCAAGCGTGCCTATCTGCGGGAAATTGCTTTCCACGGTAGATTTGTTTATCTGGGCAATGCTGACGCCGAGACGGATTTTACCTTCGATATATCCGAGTCCGTTATATTCGGGTTTGCCCGCCGTCGAGATAATGGAATCGGCAACGTGTTTCGCGGTGGATATCGGGATTGCGTAGCCTACGCCGTCGATAGCGCTGCCTGTGGTTTTTGCGTTTACTATTCCGATGAGATAGCCGTTCGAGTCGAAAAGTGCGCCGCCCGAATTACCGCCGTTGACGGCGGCGTCGGTCTGCAGGAGCGTCATCGTAACGCCGTCGAGCTTTACGGAACGCTCTATCCCGCTGATGATGCCTTTGGTGACAGTGATGCCCGCGCCGAGAGGATTACCTATCGCGGTGGCGTCTTCGCCGAGCAGATAGGGCGAAGCCGAAATGTCGCGGCAAGTCGCGTAGTTGTAGCCCGTTCCCGCCACTTTAAGCACCGCAATGTCCTGATCGTCGTCCATTCCGATGACCGTCGCGTCGAGGATAACGTCGTTGGAGCTGTCGAGATCGCCGTCGTTCACCGTAACTTTGATGATAGCGGCGTCTTCCACGACGTGGCAGCAGGTGATTATCATGCTGGCGTCTTCGCCTTCCACGCTGCCGTAAAATACTCCCGCTCCCGCTGCGCTAGGCGCAGTATTCAGGTCTGTAGATATGCTGATAAGTACTACCGAAGTTTGTACGGCTTCGATGACTTCGGTATAGCTCGTGGCATTTTCCGCGGGTGCTCCGGTAGCGGTGTTGACCGTGTACTGATTATACACGATCTCGGCGTTAGACGAATTGTTGCCGGAAGACACTTTGCCTGTTTCGGAGTTTATTTCGTCGAGATCGTCACCCGTAACGCACGCGCACAGCGTCACGGCAAGTACCACCGTCAGAACGACGGCTATAAGCATTACTGAAAGCTTTTTGGGATTTCTCATTGTTAAAACTGCCTTTTTTGATTTATACATATATATTATAGCTATATTGTGTCCGTTTTGTGAAGCGGATATGAGATTTTTCTATCGTTTTTACATAAACATTATATGACATTTTTAGTGCATTTACGCCTTTTTACGCGCTTGCGCACGGTGTATCATCTAGAAGTACAACACAACGGAGAATATCGGAATGCTTAACTACGATCTTCATAAGGGCACGCTTACCGTGACCCTGGCAGGCGACATAGACCACGCTTCCGCGCCGGGAATGCGCGTATTCATGGACAATCTGATCAAAAAAGAATGTTCCGTTTATAACCGCTTCGTATTGGACATGAGCGGCATAACGTTCATGGATTCCACTGCCGTAGGGCTCATAATGGGACGCTACAAATTACTGAAATCGCTCGGAAAAGCGGTGCATTTCCGCGAACCTTCGCAAGTCGCGGACAAGGTACTGAAAGTCAGCGGATTATATACGATAATCGACAGGATAGATTAAGGCAAGAGAGGTAGGCTTATATGGCAAACAAGGACACTCTGACGATCAAAGTCAACGCGCTGGCGGCTAACGAAAGTTTCCTGCGCAGTACCGTGGGCGCGTATGCTGCTCGGATAAATCCGACCATTGAAACGGTATCGGATCTGAAAACGGCTATCAGTGAAGCCGTGACCAACTCGATCGTGCACGGATACGATTGCGATCCGGAAGGCATAATAACGGTGAATTGCGATATCGTTGATGGAGTGCTTAACGTCGAGATACGCGACAACGGCAAGGGGATCGACGACGTGGAAAAAGCGATGAGCGATTTTTACACGACCAAGGGCGAAGATGAACGCAGCGGATTGGGTTTCACGATAATGAAGAGTTTTATGGACACGCTCGAAGTCATTTCCGCGCCCGGCGAAGGCACAACGGTCAAAATGAGCAAAAAGCTCACCGCATAAATGCTTACGCCGGAAGAGATACACGAGAAAATAGTCAAAGCGCAGTCAGGCGACGAAGCGGCAAAGACGGAGCTTGTGGAAAGCAATATGCCGCTTATTAAAAGCATCGTCAGGCGGTACAAGAACAAGCAGATAGAATACGAAGATCTCATACAGCTCGGGACATTGGGTCTCGTCAAAGCCGTGAACAATTTCGACACGAATTACGGCGTGAGGTTTTCTACTTATGCCGTTCCGATGATAGCGGGCGAGATCAAGCGGTTTATTCGAGACGACGGCGCTATCAAAGTAAGTCGTTCGGTGAAAGCGCAGGCGCTTGAAATGAATAAATATATCGAAAATTTCCGCAACGAAAATTCTAGGAGTCCCACGATCGAAGAGCTGGCGGAGAAATTCGGCGTGGAAGCGGCGGAAGTGACGTTCATAATGGAGAGTTCGAGGTATCCCGTGTCGATAAACGCCGAAACGGATGAAGACAACCTGAGTCTTGCCGACAAGATAGCCGACACGCGCGACGAAAACGACGAATTGGATAAAATGCTGCTCAAAGACATTATCGCAAATATGGACGAAAGGGACAGAAAGATAATAATATTGCGGTATTTCAGGGACAAAACGCAAAGCGAAGTCGCGGAGGAACTGGGCGTAAGTCAGGTGCAGGTTTCGCGTCTCGAAAGTAAAATCCTGGCCCGAATGAAAGAAATGCTTTCGTAAAGGGTATAAATTGTTTCCGTTTGTAGAAAATTCCTCTCAAAGGGGAATTTTTTTATGCGTAAAGAATGTAAAGAACGCGAAGAGATATTCCAACCGGATATAGCCGAAAAGGAGATAAAAACGGATGAACGAGCCTAACGAAGCCTATTTGAAACTTATTAAAGAAAAAATGCCGAAATCCAAACATCTCCTTACGATGTTCAGGGCGTTTTGGACGGGAGGTACCATCTGCTGTATAGGACAGGCGTTTACAGATCTGTATACCTATCTGTTCTCCGAATTTGGCGAAAAGGACGTTGCGGCGCTTACGACGATAACGCTTATATTCATTACGGCGGTACTTACCGGTTTCGGCATATACGATAAGATCGGCGCGTACGCCGGCGCCGGCTCGATAGTGCCCATAACGGGTTTTGCCAATTCCGTAGTTTCACCCGCCGTAGAGCATAAACGCGAAGGCGTGGTATTCGGGCTGTGCTCCAATATGTTCAGCGTAGCGGGTCCCGTTATCGTGTTCGGCATATCGTCTTCCGTCGTCGTGGGGCTTATAGTCATACTTTTCAAGGGAGCGTTCGGAGGATGAAAAACCATACCGTATTTTTCAAGTCGGGTGTATTCATAGAAGATACCGCGACGATAGTGGGACCCAAAGAAGCCGAAGGTCCGCTCGGCAAATACTTCGACAAGTCCGTAAACGACGATCTGCTAGGACAGAAAAGCCACGAAAAAGCGGAAATACGCCTGCACATTTCGGCTATAAGATATCTTCTGAATAAGACCGGGCATAAAGACGGCGATGTGGACCTTTGCATAAGCGGCGACCTTCTCGACGAGATAGTCGGCGCAAGTCTTACCATGCGTGAATTCGACATACCGTTTATGGGGGTATACAACGCTTGCGCCACGTTTGCCGAAAGTCTGATACTTGCGTCGTCTCTTATAGACGGAGGCAGTTTTGACAGGATAATATGTTCGACATCCAGTCACTTTTGTACGGCGGAAAGGCAGTACAGGTATCCTCTGGAACTGGGTAACCAGAGAACGCCTCTATCCCAGTGGACTGCTACCGGAGTGGGCGCAACTATGCTTAACCGCGTCAAGGGAAAAATTCGTATCGATTGCGCCACGATAGGAAGGGTCGTTGACTACGGAGTGCGCGACGCCAACGATATGGGCGCTTGTATGGCTCCCGCGGCGCGCGAAACATTGCTAGCGCATTTCGAAGGAAGTTCACGCGACGTCGATTATTACGATATGATACTTACGGGCGATCTCGGAGAAGCCGGTTCCGGACTGTTAAGATTGCTTATGGAGGAAAAGGGCGTTCGTCTCGGCGAAAAATACCGTGATTGCGGCGTATTGCTTTTCAACCGCGCGGCGCAGGACGTAGGTCAAGGCGGAAGCGGCGCGGCGTGCTCCAGCAGCGTTTTCAACAGTTACGTATACAAAAAGATGATGTGCGGGGAACTAAAAAGAGTATTACTGATCCCTACGGGCGCTCTTTGCTCCAAAACCAGCACGTTACAGGGAGAAACCGTTCCCGGTATCGCGCACGCCGTGAGTTTTACGGTTTGACGGGAGGAAATATGGAAACGTTTTTGACTTACCTTCAGGTTTTTGCCGTGGGCGGAACAATTTGCTTGATAGGTCAGGTGATCATCAATACCACCAAGGTAACCTCGGCTCGTATACTCGTGGGCTATCTTCTGCTGGGGGTGGTGCTCGAAACAGCCGGAGTATATAAATATATTCGTGATTTCGGTAAAGCGGGCGCCACAGTGCCGATAATCGGCTTCGGAAGCAACCTGGCGCGCGGCGCTATCGACGGCGCTCTCGAAAGCGGTATTCTCGGCGCGGTCACGGGCGGTATTGAAGCGGTAGCGGCGGGAATCGCCGCAGTAATATTTTTCGCTTTTATCGTGGGACTCGTAGCAACGCCTAAAACAAAGTAGCAGAATCCGTTAGAGGATATTGGCTTGACATAAAGGCGCCTGCGGATATATTATATCCGTAATGAAAAGTAAAAATCTCGCTTTTATCGGTATATTTGCGGCGCTCGTCATCGTTTTGCAGGCGATAGCGGAAATCACCAGACTTCTCGGTCTGCCGATGTCGCTTGCTCTGGGATTGATCCCCGTGTTGGTTGCGGCTCAACTCAAAGGACCTAAAGTCGGCGCCGCCGTAGGTCTTGTCTTCGGGCTTACGAGCATGACGCTCGCTCTCATCGCCGCAGCGTCTATGCCGATTGCCCGCGTTACGGTCAATCCGCTTGTTTCGGTTGTGCCGCGCATTCTCGTCGGTGTGGTTTGCGGCGGAGTTTATAAACTCTCGGCGCGTAACGCGGTATCTAAACCGAGGCGTATATTCAATAGCGTAGCCGCTACTCTAAGCGGAATAATTACCAATACCGCGCTATATCTCGGAATGTTCCTCGCTTTTGCTTACGGCAGAACTTTCGAGGAGACGACTATAGATTTCAAGTGGGTGCTCGCGTCCGTCGTCGCGCTCAATACGGTAGTCGAAGTCGTGGCGTTTACTCTTATCGTGCCCGCAGTGGTTATCTCGGTAGAGAACTGGCGAAAAGGCAACGGTAAACAAATATGAAAAATAAAGTCGGTACAACAGGTCTGAATATTTTTTCCGGAGTTCCCGTCACGGCGCATAATAAAGGCGTCGTGGTGCTCGACGAAGCGAATTTATTTTATTTTACGCGGTATTCGAATGCCGACGCGGCGATATTGATAGCGGGCGATAAACGCTACTATATATGCGATAAACGTGTGTCTGAAGAAGCGGAAGAATTGCTTGAGAATTACGAGATAACCGACGTCGGCGCGCTTTCATACGTCGAAAAAGCCGTTGAATTGGCTAAAGCTTCGGGGGTAGCCGAACTCGGTTACGAAGACGAACGTATATCTCATCGCGAATATCTCACGCTTGCAAATAGCGCAGGCTGCGCGTTGACGCCCGCCGACGACGAAATACGCGCCCTGCGCGCCGTAAAAAGCGAATACGAACTCGAATGCGTACGCAGTGCTCAAGCCGTAACGGACGCCGTTTTCGAGGCGATATTGTCTTATATCGTGCCCGGCACGAGCGAACGCGAACTTAAAGCGTTTATTGACGCGCGAATGGCGGAAAAGGGCGCTTCGCCCGCTTTCGACACCATCGTCGCTTTCGGCGCGAATACTTCTAAACCGCACGCTCACGCGGGCGATAACCGACTTAAAGATCGCGACGTCGTTACGGTCGATTTCGGCGCGAAAAAGGAGGGGTACTGCTCGGATATGACGAGAAGTTTCGTCTACGGCGGCGCATGCGAGGAGTACGTAAATCTTTACGAAGCGGTGCTCGAAGCGCAGAATGCGGCGTTAGCGAAACTCAAAGCGGGCATGAGCGGCGCGGAGTGCCACGCAGTGGCTAAAGAAATTCTAGACGCGCGCGGATACGGCGAATATTTCACCCATTCGCTCGGTCATTCGCTCGGCGTCGAGATACACGAAACGCCGGCGCTCTCGCCGAGAAATCCGCTCCCGATACCTTTGGGCGCGCTGACAAGCGTTGAACCGGGCGCATATATCCCCGGTAAGTTCGGCGTTCGTATAGAAGATATGGTTGTTTTTGAAAAAGATAGAGTGTATAACTTGACAAAGTCACCGAAAAATTTAATAATATTAGGGTAACCAACATCGGAGGTAAATATGGCAAACAGATTAGCAGGCGATTTGAGAAAAGGCGATACGTTCGAACTCGACAATACCGTTCAGGTAGTCGTGGATTTCCAGCACGTCAAACCCGGCAAGGGCGCGGCGTTCGTGCGCGTTAAAATGCGCAACGTCATGACCGGAAGCGTTCTCGAACGTACCTTTAACCCCAGCGAAAAATTCGAACTCGCATATATCGAGCGCAAGAAGATGAGCTACAGCTATTCGGACGGCGATCTCTATTACTTCATGGATAACGAAACCTACGATCTTATCCCGATGAACCACGACCTCGTGGAGGACGCGCTTCATTTCATCAAAGAGGGTAGTATCGTGGACGTGGCTTTCTATAAGGGCAATCCTTTCTCGGTCGAACCCGAGAACTTCGTGGTTCTGCAGGTAGCGCAATGCGAGCCCGGCATCCCCGGAGCTACCGCGCAACCCGGAAGCAAAGCCGCGACACTCGAAACAGGCTATGTGATACAAGTCCCGCTGTTCATAGAAGAAGGCGAAATGATCCGCGTAGATACCCGCACAGGCGAATATATGTCCCGCGCTTAAACCTCCGTACGATATATTACTACAAAGACCGCTTAACGGCGGTCTTATTTTTTTTGCATAAGCAAGAGGTGCGTGCAATATATTTTCGGTATGTTCAGATCGCTTCTAGGCGAAAAGCTGTATGCGGAAACAATAAGACTCATGCCGACGGAATCGGTTACGGAGATACGCTTACGCGCGGGACGCGCGCTTAGCTTGCGGAACGCTTCTTCGAGGATAATTTCCTCTTACCACGTGAGTTCCGAGGATGTGGCGGAAGTGATACGCAAAGCTACGAAAAGTTCTTTATACGCCTGTCAGGAAGAACTGCGCGCCGGATATCTGCGCTATGCGGGCGGAATCCGCATAGGAGTGGGCGGAGAGGGGGTCACGGAAAGCGGCAGAGTGATCACTTACAAGAACATAACTTCTCTCAACATACGTATACCCCACGAGATAAAGGGGTGCGCCGACAAGGTGAAGGAAATATTTACGCCCCTCAAGAACACTCTCGTGCTCTCACCGCCTTACGGCGGTAAGACTACCATGATCAGGGATATTTCTCGTATTTTGAGCTACGCAATGGATACGCTTGTAATTGATGAAAGAGACGAAATATGTTGCGATAGCTACGAATTCGGACCTTTGATCGACATTATTTCCAATACGCCTAAGCATCTTGCCGTAGAAGGCGCGGTGCGCTCGATGAATCCCGAAGTTATAGTTATGGACGAACTTTATCCCAGCCGCGACGAAGACGTGGTTTCCGAGATACTGCGCTCGGGGATCAAGCTTGTCGCAAGCGCCCACGCCGACGATCCGGAGGAGTTTTTCAGAAGAGCCGCGGGGCTTAGAGAGTGTTTCTCAT
>JADINF010000009.1 GCA_017694145.1 Candidatus Stercoripulliclostridium pullicola | reverse complement strand
CTTTGACCGGTATCTCGCGCATAGTGTAATTCTCGAAGGTGGTGCGCTTCCACGTTTCGATGGGGTGGAATATCGTAAGAGGTTTGCTCTCGTCGAACTTTTCGCCGCGTAAAGCGATAAGGTCCGCCGCCGCCTTCCCGTCGGAATCGTATATCCTGTAGAACGTCTTGAAGCCCGGATTGGTTATCTTCTCCGGGGTATCCGAAATTTTCATTTTGGGAGTCCAATTCCCGTTTTCGTCGCGGATAGCCGCAAGCTTGTAAACGCCGCCCAGAGCGGGGTTCGGCGAAGCCGTGATGAGCTTCGTGCCTATTCCCCAGACGTCTATTTTCGCGCCCTGCGCGTTCAGCGAAGCGATGATGTGTTCGTCGATGTCGCCCGAAGCGAAGATCTTTGCTTCGGAGTGTCCCGCTTCGTCGAGCATTTTGCGCGCCTGTTTGGACAGGTAAGCGAGGTCGCCCGAATCGAGTCTTATGCCGAGCGGCTTATAACCTTTCGCCTTGAGTTCGTCGAAAACCTTTATCGCGTTCGGTACTCCGCTTCCGAGCGTGTCGTAGGTATCCACGAGGAGCAGGCAGGCGTCGGGATAAAGTTCTGCGTATTTGCGGAAAGCGGACAGTTCGTCGGGGAAACTCATCACCCAGCTGTGCGCGTGCGTTCCGCTCACTTTCACTCCGAACATTTTACCCGCGAGCACGTTGGACGTGCTTACGCAACCGCCTATCATACTCGCCCTCGCGCCGTAAATGCCCGCGTCCGGTCCCTGCGCCCTGCGCAGTCCGAATTCGGCTATGCCGCCTTTGGTTTCGTTAGCCATTTTCATGGCTTTAGTGGCGATGAGCGTCTGATGGTTTATCATATTGAGGAGCGCCGTTTCGATGAGTTGCGCTTCGAATAACGGAGCTTTCACCGTGACGAGCGGCTCGTAAGGGAATACCATTTCCCCTTCGCGCACCGCGTAAATATCTCCCGTAAAACGGAAATTTTCGATGCGTTCGAAAAATTTTTCGCCGAAGCAACCGAGCGAACGAAGATAGGCGACGTCGTCTGCGTCGAAATGCAGATTATTGATATACTCAACCGCCTGCTCCAGCCCCGCCGCCACGGCAAAATCGAGATACGCCGCAGGTCTGAAAAAGACGTCGAATACCGCTTCTCTGTCCGCCATACCCGTCTCGGCGTAGCCGTTCATCATAGTGAATTGATAAAGATCCGTCAATAAAGTTAAATTTCTCATACCTCTACCTGTCTGATTATTTATCGGTTTTATCCGTTTCCCCGAAGAATTGATCGTCTAAAACGAATATCGCGCGGCTCGTTCCGATCCCCCGCCGCGCGTATCCGAATACAGTAAATTTATTTGCTTGCGCCGACGTCTTTTTTACTCGGCTTATGATAAGGATGAATCTGCACCGTTTCTTCGAGGGGGATACCTTCCTTACCGTACCACACTTTTTTGCCTTTTTTGACGTCGCGCACTATGAGGTACGCCAGTAACCCTGCCGAAGCCACGACCAGTATGCCGCAAATCACCTGCGTGTAATTGAATACGTCGTAAATATGTCCGTCGTCGCGTATGAATTCCATGACGAAACGGATAAGGCAATACGAGAAAAGGTACATCAGCGAACCCGCTCCGCGCACTTTGAGATGACGGAGTATGATCATCATCGCGGCGAAGAAGGCGAGATCCATCACCATTTCGTAGAAGAAAAGCGCCTGATAGAAACCGCCGAGCCTCGCTATATAGACCGCTATCGGGAAAAACTGAAGATCGGGGTTTGTTATTTCCGCGCCGAAGATCTCCTGATTGCAGAAATTGCCCCATCTGCCGAGTCCCTGCGAAAGAAGCACCACCGGTATAATTATGTCCGCAAGGTCGATGAGATTGACCTTACGCCATTTACACCATATAGCTCCGCCGAGCACGCCGAAGGGAACGCCCGTCATTATCGTAAGACCGCCGTCCCAAACCGCTATCACGTTGACGAAGTCGTCCCAGCCGAAGTCCGAAGGGAAATATTCGGGTCGTACCATAACGTAGCCTAACCTCGCGCCTATTATCGCTAAAGGTATGGCTATTATGAAAATTTCGACGAGGTCGTCTATCGTCAGATTATGCTTTTTGCCCCTGATAAGCGCGGCAACGAGTCCCGCAAGCATGGCGCAGGTGATTATTATGCCGTACCACGCTATGTCCTTACCGCCTATAGTGAACGCGACGGAGTCTACCTTGCCCGTCCAATGGATATCGCACAACACTTTCTTATCCTCCGCGTACTATTCGTCCAGGTCGAGCATCACGGCGCCGCTGTTACGTATTTTGAGCATATACACGTTTTCTTTCCCGAAAATATTGCCCATATACTCGTTGAATTCCTCTTTGGCGTCGTTGTCGACGAAAGCGAGTACCGTCCCCGCGAAGCCGCCGCCGTGCACGCGGAAAGCGCGCACCCCGTCGTAGCATTCGCACAACGCGAGCGCAAGAGGTATCGGTTCGGAATGATCGCCTTCGGCGTAGCAGTTCTGAAGCTTTTTATAAGACGATTCGCCCGAAGCCACGATAAGCGCGTACGCTACGTCCTCGTCGCCTTCTCGTATCGCTTCGCGCAGAGCTTCCACCCTGTCGTTTTCTTCGAAATAATGCATCGCCCTGAGCAGCGCCCTGCCGCTGACTTTGTCTTTTATCGCGGGTATCGAAGTATAAAATTCGCCGGCGTCCACGAAACGCAGTTTCTCCTGTCCGAACAGCGCGGCAACTTCTTCCATTTCGGCGCGTATTGCGGCGTACTGAGGGGTAAGCTCGCAATGGTCGCCTCCGCAGTTGACGACGAATACCGTCGTAT
>JADINF010000069.1 GCA_017694145.1 Candidatus Stercoripulliclostridium pullicola | reverse complement strand
TACGGTACGCAGGGACGGACTTTTGCGGATATCTCCACGGGAACCAACGCCGAATTCACCGTCACCGCGCCCGAAGGTTATTACGTCAACGCCGTTACGCTCATTTCCGTAGCCGACGGCTCGACCGTTTCGGAAATTGTCGGTTATCGTGCGGCTTCGCATACTTTCAGGATAGACAACCTTTCTAAAGATTACGAAGTATCCGTCACTTTCGTTTATATAGAGCTCGGATACACGGTTTATCTGCTCGGCACGGAAAGCGGCGCTTCGATAAAGATAGACGGTTTCGACGTGGCGGCGAATATTTCCGACGACGGGAAAATGCTCACCTATAACGGCGAGCTCGTATTCGGGAGCACCCTCAACGTGCAGTTCACGCTCGGCGGCAAGACCGTTTCCGCAGACGGCGTCAAAGTCGTCAACAGAGAGGGCACGTCGTATTACTACGAAGCCGTAACCGGCGCGTTCACGCCTTCCGATATCAGAGGGCAGTATTCGCTCGTCGCTTCCGATACGCTCAGTATTTCCGACGTGGATACGGAGATCGATATCTTCGTAAGACTCGATTCCGCCGCAGGAGCCCAACCTGCCGTCAGCGTTTCGCACGTCGGCGAAGGTTCGCTTACCGCGACTGCGACCGGTCCCGTCGCCCCGGGCACGCAGGTAACCTTCACCGCGACGCCCAATCCCGGTTACGTGCTTAAAGCGCTTATAGTCAACGGAGAAGAAGTGAACGTCGCCCTCGGTACTTATACCGTAAACGTTTATTCGGACGTTTCGGCTTATGCGATATTCGAAGAAAAAGAGTATGTGATAGCTGTAAACGGCGTTACGCACGGCATAGTCAACACTACGGTCACCGGAGTCACCGCCAATACTTCTTTCGATATCAGATTTATTCCTTCTACGGGATACGCGCTCACTTCGTTCACGTTGGTTATAGGCAACGCCGTTTATCACCCCGATCTCGGGGCTTCCGCGGTATCGGGCGGAGTGTTCGATTACACCGTTCCCGCAGAATACGTGAACGGCGATATTACGATCGACGCCGTCTTTACTCCCATAAAATACAGCGTGCACGTCGAATATTCGGGTAACGGCACGGTTACCGGCGCATACGCAGGCGAAACGCTCACGGTAGAATACGGTACCGCTTTCAGCCTCGATCTCAACGCGCTCGAAGGTCATTATATCGGCTCCGTAAGCGTTAACGGTCTGGGCATAGCGGCTTCGTCGCTTATCAGCGCCGTCATCGATCCGGAAACCAATAATTTCGTGTCCGGTATCCTTTCCACGGAAATAACCGGCGATACCGATATCGCGATCGCGTTTACGCCCAACGCTTACACCGTTACGGTCGCGGAATCGGCGGGCGGCGTAACTTACGTTAAGAAAGTTTCCGTTGACGGCACTTCCACCGCTTACGTGGACGCGCGCACGCTCACTTTCGGAGCGGGCGACACGCTCTGGCTCAAAATGAGCGCGGAAAGCGGTTACCACCTCTCCGAACTGCGCATAAACGGCACCGTCAATAACGATTGGTTCGACTCTTCCGTGAACGTCAACGATTTCTCGGAAGTCTATTTCGAAGCCGCGGTCATAGAAGGCAACGTAACGCTGAGAGTGACCTATGCGGTCAACGAGTATTCGATCGCGGTCAACGCGACCAATAAGAGCCTCAATTTCGCCTCTTACGACGTCGCGCCCACCACATACGGCACCGTGACCATCTCCGGCTATACCGCGGACGCCGACAACGTTTACAGGGGCGTCAACCACGGCGCGAACGTCAGGATCACCGTAGCCCCGCGGACGGCGCGCGGATATTATATTTCGCTTTTCGAAGTCGTGTACGGCGACGGAGCAAATACCACCGTAAACCTTACTTCTTCGATCAATCCCGACGGCGGTTCGTATATACTGCAATCGCTCTCGTCCGACATAGTCGCGCTGAACGTCGAATTCAAGCGCAGAACGTATACCTACGAGCACAGGCTCACTACCGAATCTCTCGGCTCGCCTTATCTGTGCGCTTCCGGCGTGAGCGTCACGTTCAGTAATCCTTACTCCGCTTCGGCTACCGTCGTCACCGATGACGGTAAATACGAATATGGTCTGAGTTTCACCGTCAACGTCAACCCCGGCACGGGATATTCCCGCACGCAGTTTGACGTCAACGGCGAAGACCGTTCGAGCGCGGTAAGAGCGAATAACTATTCGGCGATTATTTCGTCCGACCTGCTCATCGAGGTGCAGTACAGCATTCTCGTCTATTCCGTCAAATATTCCGCCAATGCGGGCGGCACTTATTACATAAGGAACGAGTTAGGCGACATGGTCTGGAGAAGCGGCGTTGCCGTTATCGACATCGGTTCGACACCTCCCGCTTCCGGCGATTACGTGTATTCCGAGCAGAGCACGCCGAGCGGCATGATATGGATAGATAAGTCTACCGGCGCGATCACCGCCACATATAACACGAGATTCGTATTCGTGGCGATACCGTCTTACGGCGATTACGGTTACGGCGTAAGTAAATTCGCGGTCAATAACAGTTCTTATAATATTGCCGACGGAAGCGGAGAAAACGCTTTCCAATATACTCTTGTTTCCGACGCCAACGCGGAACTGACGTTCGAAGTTTATTCCTACGGCGTCGTCATAGAGGCTTTCGAGGGCGGCAAGGCCACCGCGTCGCCCGCGACCGTCGTCTGGGGCAATTCCACGTCGATAAGCCTCGTCGGCAACGCGCTGGACACGGGATACGTCCTTACTAAGGTGGAGTTCGTCAGGGACGGAGTGAGCGAGGTATCGCAGGAAGCGTTGTCGCTCCTCTCCGCGGGCAGGGCGTATACATTGTATAACGTGCGTACCGACGTTAACGTAATACTTACCGTAGAGAGGAGAGGTTACGACGTCACTTTCAGCGGAGATTATAACAGAACGTACGGTATTACCGACGGCAACGGCAATTCCTTCACGCTCCGCGCGGTGGCGGGCGCCGTCATCAACGAAAACGTTTATGGCGAAGTCAAGAGGGAATTCTATTCCGATTCGGGCGGTATCGATCTTACTACAGGCTCTCTGATAGGACGTCCCGATCCGGAAGGCGAATATATAGGATTGCGTTTCAACGACAAGCTCTCCGTAAGACTCATGCCTCCGGAAGGCTACGAAGTGGTAGCCGTGACCATAACGATGGACGGCAGGAGCGGAGCGCTCGTTTCCGATCCTTCGGGACTTACTGCGGACGACGGTACGGGAGTACGCTCCTACACGATCGATAACGTGACGGGCAACGTGTCCGTTTACGTAGCGTACGCCATAAAACAATATAAAGTAACGTACGAAACCCGTTCCGGCGGAAATTATACCGATTATACGGCGACCACTCTGAGCTATTACGACGCTCTCAGTATCACCGTGCTCTCCGATACGGGATATTATCTCAGTTCCGTGACGATCAACGGACAGACGGTAGGCACCACGCATACGAAAGAGGGCTCGAGCTACCGTTACACGACCGACGCCGCCGACGGCACGAAACTTCTCGTGAACGCCGCGCTCGTCAATAACCGTACCTCGATCACCGTCACTCCCGAATACGGCAGACAATATTTCAACGTCGTATTCTACGTCAATAACGTGGCGGCGGTGCAGAATGGAGGGGTGTGGTATTCTTCCGACGGCACTTTGGAACTTGAGCTCGAAAACAACAGCATTATTTACGACGCCGACAACGCGGCGATCATAAGGCAGACTTTGACGGCGGGATACAGTATTTCCGGCGTATGGCTGTGCAACGCCGTGGGACTCAACGGCGACGGCAAGGACAATATAAGCTTGCCTTCAGGGACAGGCAACAACACCTATTCCGCAAAAGGCGACAGTATCCGTATATTGCTCACGGAAGAAATTTTGAGATATATGGATTTCGAGGACGCCAACAAGAGCACGTTGAGGATCTATTATTCGGTAACGCAGGACGAATACGACAGTAGCGTAGCCAATTATCTCGTGACTTCGGACAGCGGAACGAATACCGGCTCCGAGATCACCGGTAACGCATACGAAAGCGAATTCTATATCGGCGTTTCGTTCGGCGACAATAAACCTGCCGGCTCGACGCACGTATACGGTACGAGCGCGAGATTTACCGCCAATATTACCGCTTACGGCACGAATAAATACAAATTCGAAGGTTTCCAAGAATATATAGACGGACAATGGGTCTATGTACAGGACGGCGTGAACGGTATTACGCTCATGTCCGACGGATACGTGATGGAATACGTCATTCAGAGTTCTCGCGTATTCCGCGCGGTATTCTTCCGCCTGTACAGCGTGGCGGTGGAAATACATCCCGAATTCAAGTATTATTCGGGCTCCTTCATTTCCTACAATCCCGCCGAAATGCTCTACCGTCTGTATTCGGATATGACGGCGGAAGCAGTCTATACGGAGTCCGCCGCCAACGGCGTGCCGCTTCCGAACCTTGCCAACAACCGCGAAATACTTACCGATTCCGATACGAACGGCAACGACGCGGTATACGTGTATTACGTGAGGAGCGGAGCGACTCTCTATCTGCGCGGAGCGGACAGATACGTATCCAATAACGCCACGCAGGGCTTCACATACAAGAACGTGGTGACGGAGAACGGAACTCAGACCACCGTGAACGCCACTTACGGCACAGACGGCGAAGTGATAGGAGAGGACAAGACGGTATATTCCTACGCCAACAACAGCCTCTACGTGAGCCTTGCAATGGAAACGATAGGCTCGTCTTCTTCCGGCGCCGGCGGCACGATGAGTTACGTGGTCAATAACGCTACCGTTACGAGCCTGCGCGACAACTCGCTCGTGACTTCCGCGGGAAGTACCGTGCAGATAACGATGACTCCCAACAGCGGTTACCGCTTCGAGAACGTAAGCTATCTCTACTCGCTCGACGCTCCCGACGCGAACGGTTACAGGCAGTTCACCGACCGTTACGAGGAATTCGATACGTCAAGCGGCAATATCACGCTTACCTATTACGACGAAAACGGTAACGTGGTCTACGCATCGGATCTTCCCGCGTTCGAGGGAAGGTTCTCGAAAGTGGTGCTTACCATTAAAGAGATCACCGAGAACATCATTCTGAAAGTTAGCTTCCGCAAGCTGATAACGCTCACCGGCAGTATTTCGTTCGTGACCGACGAGGGCAGTATGAGGCCGGATTATTCCATCGAGTTCAGTGATATACTCGGCAGTACTCCCGACGGCGTCTACGATTATAACGACGAAGTCAGGTTCTATATTTCCGAATCCATAAGCGCGCAGGGCGAATGGTCGAGATATTATCAGTTCGTCGGTTATTTCATCAACGGCATCAACAGCTATACGCAACTCGGACAGTATTATCCGGGGACTACGACGGGGGCGTTCGTATTGAACGATCTCGACGGGCTTTCCGACGGCGTCAATATCGTCGAAAGAAGGACGGGCAGCGGTACGTCGGCGGTCACCGAATTCGTCGTGGACGTCGTGGCAAGATTCGTACCGGTATATAACGTGGTAGTGGAGAACGTATACGAGTACGAGAACGAATATCTCGATACCGGTACGGTCGTAGCCACCGCCGCGTCGTACAATTCGTCGATGCCGCAGTATTATGCGAGCTCATACAACGTGCCCGCGCTTACTTCCGCGGACGGACATACCGACAAATCGTTCAGTATGCTCGGCAAGCTCAATTCGATAGCCACGAGCGGAGTTTCCGGCGCGAATTCCCCGTACAATACCTGGACGGACAACAGAATTTCGCTGTATTGGGAAACCTCTTCTTCGACTTACAGGTTCCTGTCATGGCAATATTACGCTTTTGACGGCACTTCGTATTCCTGGCAGAATATCCCTTACGTAGACCCGTCCGACAGTACCAACGTCGTGACGCGCAGTAGTTTCAATTTCCCGATAAGCTGTTTATTCGACACCTCGTACGCGGCATACGTCGGATTCGACGGAACGCTCGACGCCGGATTCTACTACAACGCTTCTAATTACGATACCGCGGGCAATTACGTAAGCAGCACGTCCATACCCGCAATAATCATTCGCCCCGTTTATCAGAAGGTCGAAACCCTTAATCTGGTCAAGTCCACGGCAATCGAGGACGAAAACGTATTTATAGACGGCGAAGGCATGGTAGAGCCCAAGATCGAATCCACCAGCCTTTCGTACGGAAGCTTCAATTACGGCACGGTGCAGACTTTGTTGCCTTCCGTGATAAGCGGATACGAATTCGCCGGTTGGTATATAGTCGATAACGGCGGCGCGGGCGGCAGACAGGCGCTCAACCTTTCCGCTTCCGACGACGGACTGTCCGACGAAGTAGTGGATAACGTCACTTACGTCGGGGATTATATCCAGAATGCTGACGGCACCAACACTTCGGAGACCATCTATTATAATTATAACGCGGCTACGGGCACCTTGCTGTTGCGTATGCTCGGCTCTTACGTTATATACGCAAGATACATCCGTATATATACCGTCACGCTCGAGATATCCGGCCTCTCCGGCTCCGCGTCGGGGCTTACGGTCGCGCTTCCTTATCTTAAATATTACGTCGAGGATGCGTCCGCAGAAGGCGGCTGGCGGCTGATAACGGGAGACGCATATACGGATCAGCGCACCATAACGCTCACCGACGCGCGCGTAGGCAGTCGGATCAAGGTTATGCTCGATACCGGATACACCGGCGATCCCAACGATCTTAACAACTTCAACCCGAGGTTCGACAGGTATTCGAGCGTTACCGTTTACGACGACAGCAATAACGATATATTCATGACGGGCGGCGATTACGAATTAAGTAAAGACGGTCTGCCTCCCGCGACTCTCGATCACAACGACCCGGGCGGCTATAACGCCGCGATGGAAGCCATGTACGTCATCGTGAGAGCGAACCGCAACAAGCGCGTAAGCATCAACTTCACCGCTTACGGCGAGCTCGAACTGCATAACGTGTATTGGGGCTCCGCCATAAAACTGCCCGAAACGCTCGCTAACGCCCTCGGCGATAATAACAGCGAGAACGGCGTGGGCGGCAAGTATATAAGCGACGGCGGCGAGTTCGACGGCGACGGAGCGGTGAACGGCGTCATCGTTATCAAGAACATCCCGATTTTGCCCGGCGCCAATTACGACGGCAGCGTTTCCGGAGATTACGGCAACAGATTGCTTGCGGGTTACGGTCCGATTGCGAGCGACTATATAAGTTTCGGCATAAATTTCAACGGCTCTTCAGACGGCTTCAGCAAGTGGCAGAAGATAGTGTATTACGACAGTAAAACTTTGACACAATACGTTTGGGATGCCGTAAATATGCAATTCGTAGCCCAAGAAGTCCCTTCCGAGAGCCAGCAGAAATATCCGTTCGCCGAGGGAGATAGCGAATCGGCAGGTAACGGCACCGCGTCCGAGCCTTTCCTCATCTCTACGATAGACCATCTCAAGAACGTGGACGCTCTTCATCGCGGTTGTAACGCCGAGCTCGGAGAAGTATATTTCAGGGTGATAGCGAATATCGAGCTCAACGAGTCGGGTAACGCGTTGCTCGCTCCTCTTTGCGCACCGTATACGGGTGCGGACGGCGTCGAGCGCACCGGCGGCTTCAACGGTCACTTCGACGGCGGCGGCTATTCTCTAAATAATCTGAATCTCAATATGTCTTATTCCACCAACGTCGGATTGTTTGCGGCGACTTCGAGTGGCGCGGTAATAGAAAACGTGGTGCTCACCGGCGTAAACGTCACGGGCGGCGTAAACGTAGGCGCTTTAGTAGGCGAAGCGGTCAATACCACGATAAGAAACGTTTCCGTCGTTTTCGGATCGCTTGGCTCTTCGGTAACGGGCAACAATAACGTAGGCGGTATCGCGGGCTATATACGTGCGGACAGAAACAACAAAACCGAGCTTATCGACGTATCCGTAAGCGGTCTGACTATAACGGCGAGTTCCGGTGCAAGTTACGACGAAGCGAGCGGATTTATCGGCGGCGCAGGCGGCATAGTCGGTCAGATAGGGCTTTACGCATACGTGACTTCGAGCGTGGACAGCGTGTCCGCTGCCAATCCGGAAGCCGGTACCTATAGCAGAGATGTAACCGTAGTATCCTCTACCGGTGCGGGCGGCATTGCGGGAACGATAGCCGGAGATTCTTCCGCAGACGGAGGGAGCGAGCAACGCGCTATATCTTATGCCGTCGCGATCGATCCCTCGCTCAGTTCTTACGTCAACGGTATCGCAATAGGCGGCGTGGTCGGCTCGATAGGGCAGCGCAGGCTTGTGAGCGACAGCTATCTTGCGCTTACCAAGAACGGCACGATATATTCCGCAAGCGCGACTACTAGCGGCGCGGCTAACTTCAAAGAGCCCACGGAAACGAATATATATCTGCTCGGCGCGGGCGGTATAGCGGGACATAATACCGGTACGGTCAGAAACGTAAGCGTGGCGAGCAACACCGGCGACAATACTATCACCTTTATCGGAAGCATAGTCGGCGGAGTTGTCGGCGTCAACTTCGGTAACATAGAAGGCGCCACGTCCTCGGTAAGGATATATTCCTCGCGCTCAGCGGGTTCGTCGGTATATGCGGGCGGCAGTTACGGCGGAATAGTCGGCGTCAACTGGAGCGGTAACGTATTTAACGTCAATTTCAGCGTGGGAAGCGCGGATAACAATTACAATGCGGGAAGCGCGGCGCTCGAAGTGATCACCAACAACGGCAATTACTATACGCCTACTTCCGGACAGAACGCGCCGATGCACGAGCCCGGCGTATTTGCGGACGGCACGACGGTTTATATAGGCGGTATCGTGGGATATAACCTGGCGACGGTCAATACGGCGACTTTCGGCGGCAAGCTTATGTTCAACAGGCGTTCGTCGGACGCTACGAGCAATAAGAGCTACGTCGCCGCAGGCGCGGGTTACAACGCCTCAGGAGCAACGCTCGAAAATATGTCTGCGTCGGAATGGGGCGTCAAGTTATTCCATTACGTCTACGTCGAGCAGTCGGGCGAGGACAAGCAGGCAGTGCAGTACGCATATCTCGGCGGCGCTTACGGCGGTAACGACGGTACGGTCGGTTCCTCTAACGTAGCCGCTCCCAAATTCGCCACGGCGGAATATTGCGGCGGCGCCATAAAATATACGCAGGCAAGCGTGGAGGTCGGCTTTACTTGGACGTTCTACGCTTCGGGATACCTTATCGGACTTGCAACAGTCGATTTCGTGGATATAAGCGGTTCGGCTTCGTCCGTAATACCTTACGATATCAACGGTTCAAATATCGAATCTCTCTCTAAAGAGAATGCGTTCTACTCCGTAGACTGCGTAAAGACCGGCGGTACCGTCAATCTCCTTGGTAAGGTCGCGTGGAACTACGTAGGTTATCTGAGATATATCCAGATAACCGTAGTGTAACGCTTGTAACTTGCGAAGGCAGGGTATTATAAGTAAAACGCTCCGCGGATACGCGGAGCGTTCTTCTATGTCCCGCGTCGCGCGTTTGGAAATTTTTGACAAAAAGTTTAGTAAAATCTTACAAATAAAAGTTTAATAATTTTAATCAAATTGTTTGACACAGTCGTGGCTTTACTGTATGATATCTTTACCGTCGCGGCATACGGGTCGCGCGGAATGCGGAGGAGTATGGAAATAGGGTCTAAAATAAAAGCTATAAGATTGCGCCGCGGGCTCACGCAGGAGGAACTTGCCACCCGTTGCGAACTTACGAAAGGCTATATCAGCCAGCTCGAGAACGAGCTTGCGAGCCCTTCCATTGCCACGCTTCAGGATATTCTGAACGTACTTGGCGTTACTTTGCCCGCGTTTTTTGCGGAAGAGAAAGAGGAGCAGATAGTTTTCGGTAAAGCGGACTTTTTCGTATCCGCCTCGGGCGACGGCGAGAGCACCTGGCTCATCCCGAATTCCCAGAAAAACGAAATGGAACCCATTATGCTCGTGTTGCCCGAAGGCGGCGAGAGCGAAACGCGGGTGCCTTTCGAAGGCGAGGAATTCGGATACGTTATGGAGGGAAGGATAACTCTCGAAGTGGAGGGTAAGACCTACACCGCCAAGAAAGGCGACGCTTTCTATATAGACGGCGCGCACGAACATAAGATAATCAACGCGGGCACGCGCGACGCGAAAATACTTTGGGTGACCACGCCCAGCAATTTCTGAGAGGAAGAAATGGCTCCCAAGAAGAAGAAAAACGTAATTATCGAACTGAAGAACGTATGCAAGGACTATAACGGCAAGCCCGCCGTCAAAAACGTCAGCATGTCCATCAAGCGCGGCGAATTCGTCACTTTCCTCGGACCTTCGGGGTGCGGCAAGACGACCACGCTCCGCATGATAGCGGGTTTCGAGAAACCCACTTCGGGCACTGTGTATTTCAACGGCGAAGATATCACCACGCTTCCGCCGCACCTTCGCAACGTAAACACCGTTTTCCAGAAATACGCGCTTTTCCCGCATCTCAACGTATTCAAGAATATCGCGTTCGGCTTGAAGCTCAAGAGGATACCGTCCGGCGAGACTTATACCGACAAAGCGGGCAACGAGTACGAGAAAATGCGTAAGCTCACCAAGCAGGAGATAACCGACAAGGTGAACGCGGCGCTCAAGCTCGTGGACCTCGAAGATTACGGTCACCGCAACGTGAACAGTTTGAGCGGCGGACAGCAGCAACGCGTCGCGATAGCGCGCGCTTTGGTCAACGAGCCCGAAGTGCTCCTTCTCGACGAGCCTCTGGGCGCTCTCGACCTCAAGATGCGCAAGGACATGCAGATCGAGCTTATGAATATGCATAAGAAGATAGGCATCACGTTCATATACGTTACGCACGACCAGGAAGAAGCGCTTACGATGAGCGACACGATAGTGGTCATGCGCGACGGCGTGATACAGCAGATAGCCACTCCGCAGAAGATATACGACGAACCCGCCAACGCATTCGTTGCGGACTTCATCGGGGAGAGCAATATTTTCTCGGGCGTGATGATAGAGGATTTCAAAGTGGAGTTCTTCGGCAAGACCTTCGAGTGCGTGGACAAAGGCTTCAAGCACAACGAGCCCATCGACGTCATAATCCGTCCCGAAGACGTCTACGTGCTTCCTCCCGACAATTCCGCTTCGATGATGACGGGCAAGGTCACGAGTTGCGTGTTCAAAGGCGATCATTATCAGATACTCGCGCTCATCGACGGCGAGAACGAACTCCTTATCCACGACACGACCGAAGTTAAGGTAAACGACGAAATAGGTATCTTTATCAAGCCGTTTGATCTCCATATCATGCACAAAGCGCGCATCATCAACGAGATCGAAACGGAAATGTGGGATACCGGAGTGGTGGAGATCTGCGGCGGGAAATTCCCCTGCAATTCCGATCTCCCCGGCGGTACCCGCGTCAAAGTAAGCATCGATTTCGACGACGTCATGGTATTCGACGACGAGGAGGACGGCATCATCGGCGGCGAGGTCGTGAGCAGTATTTACAAGGGCAGTTACTATCAGTGCATAGTACGTGCCGACAACCATTACAATTTCTTCGTCGATACCGACGACGACTGGCTGAAGGGCGACAGAGTGGGCATAAGCGTCGCTCCCGAGAAGCTTATCATAGAGGCGTTGCCCGATACCGACAACAAGTGATGAAAGCAAAAGAATTCGGCAAAAAACTGATAGGGAAAGTAAAACACTTCCGTCTCACGCGGAGCGTGTTTTCCTATCCGTATATAATTTTCATGTTGATATTCGTCGTGACGCCGCTCGTCATCGTGCTCGTCAACGCATTCATATACGACGGACACTTCTCTTTCCGCAATTTCGGAGCGTTTTTCACCGATTCGAGCAGTCTGAGCGTGCTTGCGACTTCGCTCGCGGTAGGCGTCATTACGACGGTATTGTGTTTCGTTATCGGCTATCCCGTGGCGTATATACTCAGTAAATGGTCCTCCGGAAGCATAATAGTCGTGCTCATAATTTTGCCGATGTGGGTCAATTTCCTTATCCGCACTTACGCGTTGCAAAATATTTTCGAAGGTATCGGTATCAAGCTCGGTATGGGTACGGTCATTTTCGGTATGGTGTATAACTTCATTCCGTATATGATAATGCCGTTGCACACCACTATAACGAATATAGACAAATGTTATGCGGAAGCGGCGCAGGACCTCGGCGCGAATCCCGTCGTGACCTTCCTGAAAACCACGCTTCCGCTCTCCGTGCCCGGTATAATAAGCGGTATTACGATGGTATTCATTCCCACGATATCCGCTTTCGCCATTTCGGAGCTCCTCTCGAAAAACAGCATCATGCTTTTCGGCGACAGCATCAATCTCAAATTTACCAACCAGTTATACGGCGTCGGTTCCGTGATGAGCCTTATCATGCTCGTTCTGGTGCTCATATCCAATTTCATTATCGGTAAGATCAATAAAGGGGAGGCGGCGCGTAACTTATGGTAAAGAAACTTGCCGAAAGAGGTTATATTTTCCTTATACTGGCGATAATGTACGCGCCGATAGTGATGGTGATAGTGTTCTCCTTCTCGAATACCACCAACTTCACGTTCCCCGACGGATTCACTCTCGAAGCGTATAAGTCGCTGTTCACGTCGGCGCCCGCCAAACTCTGGGACAGCCTTAAAAACACCGTTATAATAGCGGTCGTTTCCTCGGTCGCGTCCACTTTGATAGGCTCGATAGCGGCGGTAGGTATCTTCAATCTGAAACCCCGCGAGCGCAAAGTCGTCGAAAACATCAACCAGCTCCCCATAATCAATTCCGAAATAGTTATGGCGGTGTCGTTGATGCTCTTTTTCTCGACGTTCGCCTTCCCGCAGGGCTACGTGAGACTTATCATAGGGCACATATCGTTCTGCACGCCTTATGTGGTGCTTTCGGTGATGCCCCGCCTCATGCAGATGGACCCCAATATCTACGAAGCGGCGCTCGATCTCGGCGCAAGCCCGATAAAAGCGCTTTTCAAGGTCATTCTGCCGATAATTTTCCCGGGGATCGTGTCGGGATTCGCGATGGCGTTCACCATTTCGCTCGACGATTTCATCATAACTCAGCTCAACAAAGGCGCTTCCACGGGAATAGATACGCTCTCGACGTATCTCTATTCCTCGCTCCGCAACGCGAGCGGTTTGAGACCGTTGTGGCTTCCCGTATTTTCGATAATCATTGTCGTCGTGGTAGCGGCGGTATTGATAATAAATTTGCGTTCCTATAAGAAGGTCGGAACGGAAAAGGAGAAAAAGAATGAAAAAAACAGGTAGTATCGCGCTTGTTCTCGCTATGGTATGCGCAATGCTCGCAGGCGTTGTCCTTACCGCCTGCACCGCGACCGAAGAAGCGGCGACGGACGAACAGCTCATCGTTTACAACTGGGGCGATTACATCGACGAAAGCATTATCGACAGCTTCGAAGAGTATTACGCCGAAGCCACCGGTAAAACGATCGAAGTGGTATATTCCATGTTCGACACCAACGAAATAATGCTTACGAATCTCGAAAAGGGCGAAGAGGCCATCGACCTCGTCTGCCCCTCCGAGTACGCCATACAGCGCCTCATGCAGAAAGGGCTCATCAAGAAGCTCGACAAGAGCAAAATTGCCAACGACGTCAACGTGGACGATATGATCTATACGAAGGTCGACGAAGTTTTCACCGCGATCAACGTTCCCGGCGTGGGCGAAACGGAGAAAATGAGCGACTACTTCGTGCCTTATATGTGGGGTACCCTCGGTATCCTCTACAATACCGACGTCGTCACCGAAGCCGACCTCGCCAAAGGTTACGGACTCCTCTGGAACGCGGCGGGCAACGACAAGCTCAACGGCAAGATACTTATGAAAGACAGTATCCGCGACGCTTACGTGGCGGCGGTACTCTATCTCAAGGAAACCGGCAGATTGGGTTCCCAATATACTTCTTTAAGTATCGAAGACCTCATAAACACGATTGACGACGAGCTTCTTTCCGAGGTGCAGGAAGTGCTTATAGAGCAGGGTGAAGTATTGAGCGGATACGAAGTCGATTTCGGTAAAGCCGACATGACTTCCGGCAAAGCCTACGTTGACCTTGCTTGGTCGGGCGACGCGCTGTGGGCTATGGAAGACGCCGACAACCTTGACTATTTCGTACCCGAGATAGGCGGCAACATCTGGTTCGACGGCTGGGTGATGCCCAAGACCGCTCAGAACGAAGCCGCGGCTTACATGTTCCTCGATTATCTCTGCCGTCCCGACGTGGCGATGAGCAACTCCATGGCGATAGGCTACACCTCCGCGGTGGATAAAGAGGTGCTCCGTAACGACACGGACGCGATAGCCATCCTTACCGAGAACGAATACGACGCAGAAGAATTCTTCGCAGACGAGATACGTTATCCCGAAGCGACCGAAAAGCTCGGCGTTATGAAGGATTTCGGCGATATGAACGAAGCCGCCGTCACGATATGGGAAAACGTGAAGAGCAGCAATCAGAGCCTTCTCTGGATACTGTGGGTGGTGCTCGGCGTAGTGGGTGCCGCGGCTATCGGCGTAGCGATCTATTTCCTCGTCGTGAAGAAGAAAGGTTCGCGCCGTGTGGTACGTAAACCCGTCGCGAAGTCGGACGAAGGCGAAGACGAAAGCGCAGAATCCGAAGAGGACGAGGCGAGCGAAAACGACAAAGAATAACCGTCCGAAAATCCCCGATCAATGACGTAAAAATGCCGGAATACAGTAAGTATTTCGGCATTTCGTATTGTAATAAGTATGGAATTATGTTAAGATTATTCTACCGAACTTTACGAGCGGCTGAATGTCGCGGGAAGGAGCAGATATGAGTAGTTATATTCCGAATATCATTAAATTCGTCGTCAAAATGGGCATAATGGGCTCACTGCGCAGGTTGCGCAAAGAGTGTTACACCAAGGTAGGCGCCCTCGAAGCGTCTTATGCGTGGAGCGCGGAGCCCGTGCCTTTCGAAGATAAGGATTCCCTTACATACAAACCTATCCGCGTGGGACAGGTATGGAGCAACGAGAGTTACGGTTGCGCCTGGTTCCGACTGCAAGGCAAAGTGCCCGCTACCGCCAAAGGCGAGAAGGTCGCGTTGCTCATCTCCGACGGCGGCGAAGGCTGTATATACGACGACGCGGGCGTGCCCGTGAAAGGTATTACGGATATAGGCGCGTTCATCGATTTTGCGCAACCGCACATAGGCAAACGTTATTACGAAGTGACCGAGTCTGCCGAGGGCGGCGAGGAAATAGACATTTTCATGGACGCAGGCAACAACAAGTTGCCCTCGCTTCCCTGCAAACAGGCTAAGCTGAAGCAAGCGGACATAGTCGTGGTGCACGACGACGTGAAGGCGCTGTATTACGACGTACTCGCGCTTCTTTTCCAGCAGTCCGTGGCGGAAAAAGGCGACGGAAAGGTGTCGTCCATAGCTACGTCGGTGAAAGCGGCGCTCAAGAAATACTTTGCGGGCGATCTCGAAGGCGCTCGCGAAATACTCAAAAAGGAAGCGGATACCGGAGCGGACAGCCCTTACACGTTCTACGCGACGGGACACGCGCATCTCGATCTCGCGTGGCTGTGGCCGATAAGGGAAACGAAGCGCAAAGCGGCGCGTACGTTCGCCAATCAGGTATGGAATATGGACAAATATCCCGATTACGTATTCGGCGCCTCTCAACCGCAGCAATTCGAGTGGATGGAAGAACGCCACCCCGAACTTTTCGAGAAGATCAAGGAGAAAGTGGCTTCGGGACAGCTCGAAGTACAGGGCGGAATGTGGGTAGAATGCGACACGAACGTCACTTCGGGCGAGAGTCTTATAAGACAGAACCTGTACGGCAAGAAGTACTGGAAGGAGAAGTTCGGTAAGGATATGCGTATGTGCTGGCTTCCCGACGTATTCGGATTCAGCGGTAACCTGCCGCAGATACTCAAAAAGTGCGGTATGGACTATTTCGAAACCATAAAGCTCAGCTGGAACGAGCACAACAAATTTCCGCACCGCGCGTTTATATGGGAAGGTATCGACGACAGCAGCGTCATAGTGCACATGCCGCCGGACGAAACCTACAACAGCGAGGGAAGCGCGTGGAGCTATGTGAACGCGATCAAGAATTTCCCCGAAAGAGATAAGATAAAGAATATCGGATTGCTTTACGGCGTGGGCGACGGTGGCGGCGGTCCGAGCGAAGGACACATCGAAATGGTGCGTCGCGCGGGTAACATGAAAGGACTTCCGAAAGTCAGAATGGCTAAAGCGATAGACCTTTTCGACAAGCTCAAGGAGCAGGAAGACGTTATGGTGCGCCATAAAGGCGAGCTTTATCTCGAGAAGCACCAGGGTACCTATACCACGCAGGGCAAGAACAAGCTCAATAACAGAAAGATAGAGTTTTCTCTGCATAATACCGAATTCATTCTTGCGGTCGCGGAGGCTAAAGGTTATCCTTATCCCAAAGAGAAGCTCGACAAGATATGGAAGGAAATGCTCCTCTATCAGTTCCACGACATAATCCCCGGCTCGTCGATAGCTCGCGTGTACACCGAGAGCGTGGCAAGATACGAGAAGATGCTCGAGGAATTGCAGGAGATGCGTCGCGGAGCTCTGGAATTCCTCTCGGAAGGCAGGAAGCGTCTTACCGCCGTCAACGGGACTTCTTACAGCTTCAAAGGATTGATACCTTATAAGGACAAGTGGTATTCGGT
>JADINF010000008.1 GCA_017694145.1 Candidatus Stercoripulliclostridium pullicola | reverse complement strand
TCTTTGATTGTCACGGGGCGGTTCTCCGCTACCGATCTCTTTGCGGCAAGACCGATAAGTACAGGTTGGAGCCCGTCGTTCACGTCCACTTCGGTGGGCGTGTCGTTGACGACAGCCTGAATGAAAGAATCCACTTCCGCGGTATACGCCGCCATATATCTTTCGAGGAAGAAATACTTGGGTTTCTCGGCGGTGACTCCGTTCGCGTCGCTTATGACTGCGGTGGAGTCGGAGTCGTTGCCTATCGCCACCTGTCCCAAAGAGCCGAACGCCTCTACGCGCTGGTCGTAGCCGTAGCTCGCCCTGCGGCAGTTGTCGATAACGGCTATAGAGCCGTCCGAAAGCTTCATCGTGATGACGGCGGTGTCTATATCGCCCGCTTTGCCTATCTCGGGATCGACGAGTACCGCGCCCACGGCGTAAACCTCGGTAACTTCCGCTCCCGACATATATCTCACCATATCGAAATCGTGTATCGTCATATCGAGGAATATACCGCCCGAAACTTTGATATAGGATACGGGAGGAGCTCCGGGATCGCGGGAAGTGATCTTTAATACGTTCAAATCCCCTATCTTACCCGCTTTCACCGCCTCGCGCGCCGCGCGGAAGTTATGGTCGAAACGCCTGTTGAAGCCGACCTGGTATTTGACTTTGGAGTTTTTCAGCGCGTCCATGACCTCTTTGATCTTATTGACGTCGTGGTCTATGGGCTTCTCGCAGAAAATATGTTTGCCTGCGGCTATCGCTTCGAGCGAAATACTGCTGTGCGTGTCGGTGGACGAGCAGATAAGCACTATCTCTATCTCCTTGTCCTCGAGGATCTTACGGTAATCCGTATATACGCAAGGTATCCCCATTTCCTTTGCCCACGCTTCGGTGGCTTCGTTCATAAAAGGATCGGCTATCGCCTTGACTGTCGCGCCTTTGACGAAACGCGTTACGCTCTCCGCGTGCACTTTTCCTATCCTGCCTGCTCCTATGATTCCTATATTTATCATAATCAGATCTCCGTTTGTTTTTTGCCGTCGGGCATTTTGATTTTTATTAAATTTTACCTACTTGCTTGATATATTTACGCGCTTTTATCGCGTATTCGAGAGGATTGGCTATAGCGGGATCCTGCTCCGCTTCGACGAGAAGCCAGCCCGTATAGTCGGAATTTCCGATGACCTCGAATATCGGCGCGAAATCTATCGCTCCGTCCCCGGGAACGGTGAAAGTGCCCTTTCTCACTCCTTGGAGAAAACTCAACTTTTCGCGTTTCACTTCGGCTATCACGTCGGGACGGATATCTTTAAGGTGAACGTGTTTGATACGTCCGATGTACTTACGAAGCACGGTCATATAGTCTTCGCCGCAATACGCAAGGTGACCGGAATCGAAAAGAAGGCTCACGAGCGCGGGATCGGTATTCGCCATCATCCTGTCTATCTCCGCGGCGGTCTGCACCACGGTGCCCATGTGATGATGATATGTAAGCGAAATGCCGTACCAGTCGCGCGCTATCTCGCCCAGATGATTGAGTCCGTCGGTGAAAGTATCCCATTCCTTGTCGTTCATCACGTATTTACCTTCGAATACGGGAACGTCCTTACCCTGTATCGAATAGGACTGCTCGCTCACTCCTATGACTTTTGCTCCCATGGCTTTCAGGAATTTACATTTCTTATGGAATTCCGCCTCCACTTCGTAGAAAGGTTGAGTGATAAGATAAGTCGAAAACCACGAATTCGCTATCTTCAGCTTCCTCAAATTGAGCGCGCGGCGGAGAGTGTTTATCTTGGTGGGATATTTATTGCCTATCTCCGTGCCCTTGAAACCCGCGAGCGCCATTTCGCTCACGCACTGCTCGAAGGTGTTTTCGGCGCCCAGATCGGGCATATCGTCGTTCGTCCAGCCTATGGGTGCGATACCCAGTTTGATTTTTTTCTTGTCTAACATAAAGTCTCCTTTTATTTATGACGCCCTCCCGCGCGCGAAGCGCGTGAGAGGACGGCGTTCGCCTGTTATTTACCTATATAACCTTTGAGCTCGTCGAGCGCCGCGCGCTGTTTATCGTTGCGCGGAGCGTACGTGAGCCCCGTCTGCCACCAACCGCCTTCGTACCCGTCGGTCATGGTCTTGGGCAGGACCTTGATGTCGATAAGCGTGCATTTCTCGCTCGCAAGCGAAGCCTTAATGGCGGCGCGAAGTTCTTCCGGAGTATGCGCCGTATACGCTTCGAAGCCGTAAGCTCTCGCGCTCATCGCGTAATCCACGGGTACGAAAGGCGTATTCGCTTCCGCGCCGTAGCGGAATTCGGTGGCGAGAGAAGCTATACCCTTACCCATCTGAAGATTGTTGATACAACCGAAACCGCCGTTGTCGAACAGAAGCACGTTGATCTTTTTACCTTCCTGCACCGCCGTTACCATTTCGGAATGGAGCATGAGATAGGAGCCGTCGCCCGCCATGGCGTAAACCTCTTTATCGGGAGAAGCGAGCTTTGAGCCCAAAGCTCCCGCTATCTCGTAGCCCATGCAGGAATAGCCGTATTCCATATTATAGGAATATAAGGAGTCCGTAGTCCACATGCGCTGTAGACAACCGGGAAGAGAACCCGAAGCGCCCACTATTATGGCGTCCGCGGGGATCGTTTCGCGGATAATGCCCAATGCGGTCGTCTGCGCGAGCTCCGCTCCGCTCGCCTCGCGGAAGTCTTTGAGCGTAGTCGCGGTCATGTTTTTCACTTCGGGCACGAGGTCATCGGAATACTCTATCGAAGTAAGGCGCGCCATTTCTTTGCCCCACGCTTTTTGCGCGTCCGCGATCTCGTCCTTATACGCGCTCTTATAACCCGTAAGCCGGGCGGTGAGCGTTTCGAGATTGACCTTTACGTCTCCTACCGCGCTTACCGCGCGAAGTTTATTGGCGTGGAAAAGGGAAGTATTTATCGTGACAACCTGTTTCGCGCCCGCGAAAAGAGTCTTGCTTGAGGTCGTGAAGTCGCTGAAACGGGTGCCCAAACCTATGATAAGGTCGGCTTTCGCCGCTATCGAGTTGGCGCAGGCGTTACCGGTAACGCCGAGCCCGCCGAGGTAGTAAGAGCCGCTTGCTTTAAGCGTGGATTTACCCGCCTGCGTTTCCGCAAAAGGCACGTTGAATTCGCTACAGAATTCCGATATCGCCTCTCCCGCTTCCGAGTATCTAGCGCCGCCACCCACGACTACGAGAGGATATTTCGCGGCGCGTATCGCGCTTTCCGCGTCTTTAAGCTCATCCTCTGACGCCACTCTGCGCGCTATGCGCGTGACCTTCTTCTCGAACATATACGCAGGGAAGTCGTACACTTCGCCCTGCACGTCCTGCGGGAGCGCTATACATACGGCGCCCGTTTCCGCGGGATCGGTAAGAACTCTTATAGCGTTGTACAGCGCGCTTTCGAGCACTTCGGGACGGGTTATGCGGTCGAAGTATTTGGTGACCGCGCGATATGCGTCGTTGGTAGTCGTCATCGGGCAATAGGATTGCTCCACCTGCTGAAGCACGGGGTCCGGTCTTCTCGAAGCGAAAGCGTCCCCGGGGAACAAAAGAAGGGGCACGTTATTGACTGTGGCGCAAGCCGCCGCCGTCACCATATTCGCCGCTCCCGGTCCTATGCTCGAAATGCAGGGAATTATTTTGCGACGGTTGTTCTGCTTCGCGTAGGAAGCCGCTACGTGCGCCATACCCTGTTCGTTTTTCCCCTGATAAACCTTGAGAGAATGTTTGCCCATGGCGAGCGCTTCGCCTATACCGAGCACGCAGCCGTGTCCGAATATAGTGAATACGCCTTCGACGAACTTTTCCTCTTTACCGTCGAAGGATACGTATTGATTATCCAGAAATCTCACTATCGCTTCGCCTACCGAAAGTCTTACGGTCTTATTCATAATCGCTCCTGAATGTCTTTATTTATATAAAATTTATTTTCCGCTTAAAGGAAGGTCCAAAAGCCACGAAAATTCGGGCTTGTCGGTGCGGGTGTTGTCCCACGGGTCTCCGGGAAGATGCCTTATCATCCAGCAACAATATTCGGGATACCCCGGCGCTGTCACCTGAGCGTGCGTTTTGCCGCCTTCGAAAATACCCACGCTGCCGTCCTTCACCGTGTACGCTTTGTCCCCGATAAAACAGGCGCCGAAGCCTTCGGGACGCTCGAATTTATAGTAATATACTTCGGGTTGCGGATGATCGTGCGGGATATAACTCCACCACCTGCCCTGTCTTGCGTAAACTTCGCCGAGCACCATATTCGAATAAGGAGAATTCTTGATATTGATGATATCCACCACGTCGCGCACGGCGGTATTCTCCCAGCGCCCTTCGCAACTTACGAAGCTCACGCAGTCTTCGGGGCGGAAAAGCCTCGTCGCGAATACCTTTTCGTTCTCGGTGCTCTGCACGAGTATTTCGCTCGCGGCGTTCGCTTTGACGATGACCGCGACGTCCTTACTTACGTGCAGACAGGTCGGAAGTTCCGTGAATACGCTTTTACGTTTCATACCGTACTCCTTATCCTCGCAATACATCGTGACGTCGCCTTCGAGTATAAGCAGCGCCGTTTCCATTCCCGGTTCGGCTATTTCGAGCTCCTCGCCCGCCTTGAGCCTGTACACGGTGATATTCATCATCGATACCGCGGTCTTTCCGTATGCGCGGGTCAATTCCTGTTTGCCGTTTTTGAATTTAGGATATAAGAACATATCTGTATTCTCCTTTCCGGTCGCTTAACGCTGAACCGTATTTTAATTTCAGGCTTCTATCTCTATACCGAGTTCGGCGCGTTTTGCGGCGAGTTCCGCCGTTATTTTCTCCTTCTTTTTGCCGGTAAGGTCGTAGAAGAATATCGGTATCGCGCAAAGGATAAGGCTTACTCCGGGTACTATCGACACGAGTGAGAACATTCCGAAGCGCTGTCCGTTGGACATCTCGGTTACAGCCTTGATGGCGTCCTGCGCCACGGACTGCGCGGGATCGATATTGACGATAATATACATTATCACGATGAAGGTGGTGGCGAGCGCGTTGCCGAGCTTATTGACGAAGGACTGGCAAGCGGAGCCCAATGCGTTGTCGCGGAAGCCCGTTTTCCATTCGAGATAATCGAGGCTGTCGCCTATCATCGCGTAAGAAGTTATGTTGAGCGCGCCGAGAGGAACGCACTGAATGATTATGAAAGGTATAAGGAGATACACGAGCCAGTTGGCGGCGGTGTAAATACTGCACGCGCCTATCACGGTGGTGCACACGCTCGCAACAAAGCCCGCCACGCATGTGGCTATCACTATCTGCTTATAATTGAATTTCTTATAGAGTAGCGGCATAATGAGCATCGAGCCGAACATACCGATTGCGGAGCATATCTGGAATATCGTCGATACGGTTCCCACACTCGCTTTTAAGGCTTCCTGAAGCGCGGTTCCCGTCAATCCTTCGAGCGAAGGTCCGATATAGAAAGCGTAACGCGCGACGTGTACCGCCGCCGCCTGCATCATATATCTTCCGCTCGAAAGGACTCCCATTATTACGACGAGCATAAGCGGCTTGCAGTTGAAAATACGCTTGAGCATATTGGGCTCGCTCTTGTCTCTACGGGGTTTAGCGGGTATCTGCACGCGCTCTTTCGTCGTGAAATAGCTCGTCACGAAAAGCGCTATCCCTACTACCGAAGCTGTGACCGCCATGACGATATATTTAATTTTTTCGGCTTCGAGAGAGCTTTCGCCGCTGAAAAACGGTATCCAGGAAAGCACCGCGAAAAGCACCATCGGCACTGCGGAGCCCACGCCGTTCACCGTTCTTCCGAAGGAAATGGTATTGGCGCGTTCCGCGGGATCGGGGGTCATCACGTTCGGCATCGACCAGAACGGAACGTCCGAAACGGTGTAGATCATTCCCCACCCCACGTACACGAAAGCGGCGTATACCATGAGTTCGGTACTGTTAAGCCCGGGCGGCGAGAAGAACATCAGGAATGTGAGCGCCGCTATCGGCAAAGCCGTGAAAAGGACGTAGGGTTTCATTTTTCCCCAAGGCGTCGTGAATTTATCCACGATCACGCCCATCATCGGGTCGTTTATGGCGTCCCACACGCGGGCAAGAAGCATCAGCAACAGCACGAATACGAGCGGCAATCCCATCACGTTGATGTAGAAATCGCTTATGTAACTGGACATCGTCGCGTAGATCATTCCCTGACCGCCGGCGGCGATTCCGAACATTATAAATTCGCGTTTGCCTATAAATCTTTTCTTTGGAGCCGGACTCGCGTCGGCGTTGACGTTCCGAACGGCGTCGGTTGCGGGTTCAAAGTTATTGTTTTCCATTTAGCTCCTCCGTGCGCGCGCGGCGCGTATAAATTGTAATCGTAATAATTATAAATCCAATCGGCGAAAATGTAAATACGCAAAAAGGATAAGCTGCAAAAATAGAAAACACGATTTTCTTTTCGACCGAATAAAAAAACGATTTACAAAAATACTAAATGCACGGAGGGAGCATGAACGAACAGAGTTACGAACTTATGGTCAACTGCGCAAAAGGCGCCGTAATGGGCAAGAACGCCCTAAATTCCATGGCAAATTACGTAAGCGGCGAAGAAGCGAAACAATTCCTTCTCAAAGCCGCCGCCGAACACGAAGCGATCGGCAAGAAGATAAACGAAGCGATAGAAGCGGAAAACCGCGAGCCGCAACCTTTGTCGAAAATGGCGGTATGGTTCGCGGAGCAAGGGATAAAACTCAAATTCTACGATATACGTAACGACGGCGAGGTAATGACTTCGGTTGCTTCGGCGTGCGATAAGGCGCTCCGTTCTCTCGACAAATACGCCCGAGAATACCCTGCCGCGGAGCCGGAAGCGAAAAAGTGGCTCGATAAAATAACGCTTTTACAGCGTTCCACGAAGAAAAAGAGCCTGCAATATTTCGGCTGAACGCAGGCTCCATATAGATAAGACCGCGCCCGCTTCGAATCGGGCGCGGTCGTTTCGTTACATTTGATCCGATCGGCGTGAATACGCTTATTTTTTGAGTTCCGCTTTTATTCTTCTCACGCCCGCCGAAGAGGATTGCTCCTTGGTAATGACGAATTTACCGAGATCGCGGGTGTTTTTCGCGTGCGGTCCTCCGCAAATTTCTTTACTGTAATCGCCTATGGTGTATACTTTGACGACGTCGCCGTACCTGTCGCCGAATACCCCTATCGCGCCTGCGGCGCGCGCCGCCTCGACGCTCATCTCCTCGGACACCACTTCGATACCCGCGTCGATAACGCCGTTCACTTCCGCTTCGACCGCCTTGATTTCTTCGGGCGTCAAAGGACGCGGGAAATTGAAGTCCACCCTCAGCCTTTCGGGAGTAATGTTACTGCCCTTCTGCATAACGCTTTCGTCGCCCGTCACCTTCCTCAAAGCCGCAAGAAGTATGTGCGTCGCGGTATGCAGATTGGTCGTCGCTTCGCTACTGTCCGCAAGTCCGCCTTTGAATTTCTGCTCCGCGCCCGCTTTCGATTTCTGCTGATGCTCGTTATACGCGCGCTCGTAACCCTCCACGTCCACGGTGATACCGTTGTCGCGGGCAAGCTCCAAAGTCATTTCTATCGGGAATCCGTATGTGTCGTAAAGACGGAACGCCGCCTTGCCGCTCATTCGCTTATCCTGAATGTATTTCAGAAGTTTGTCGAATTCCTTGAGCCCCTGCTGAAGCGTTACGTCGAATTTGCCTAT
>JADINF010000068.1 GCA_017694145.1 Candidatus Stercoripulliclostridium pullicola | reverse complement strand
GGAATTTGGGAAACTTTGTTTTCCATAGGATTTACCTCCAAATTTATTTTGCCTTTCGGCAGAGGCAGAGGTAGCATTGATTGAGCATAGGTCTGTTTATTGGAAGTGATGAAAAACAGAAGTCAACGCATCAAGAAAAAATATTGAGTTGGAGTTGTTAGATTTTCAAAGCAAAAGAAAAAGCCGAGAAGAAATTTCTTCCCGGCTTTTAAGTTAAGAGATATTTGATTTTTCAGCGATATTTTTTCGCGTTGACTTCTGCGAAATCTGTGCTACGATAGCCGCAACGAAACGGCAAAATTTGGAGCGTTTATTTTCGTTCAACGATGATGCCAAAGTAATCGACGGCAAAAAATAATACGAACCCGTTTTCAGAGTTCGTATTATTCACTAATGGCGGAGAGAGTGGGATTCGAACCCACGAAGCCCTTATTAGGGGCTTACACGATTTCGAGTCGTGCGCGTTCAACCGGGCTCCGCCATCTCTCCGTTTTGCCCGTGCTTTTCAATAATACATTATTTGTTTCCGTTTGTAAAGTTTTTTCGATAGAGACTTTCGGCTTTTTTCTTCGGAAGAAGAAACGGGCGCGCTTATTTAGGCGGGCGATGTTTTGCGTAAGCGGTATTGATATTTTTGTCAATCCGTGATAATATTACATATATTTGATATTATACCTTAATAAGGAGTGCTATATTGTATGAAGAAAATAATCGCTGTTGCGGGTAATGCCATCGCACCCGACGATTCCGTAAATTTTAAGCTCGCTTTCGATACCGGCAGAGCCATCATCGATAACGGCTACCGCCTCCAGTGCGGCGGTCTGAACGGCGTCATGCGCGCCGCCTGCATGGGCGCGAAGTCTTCTCCCAAATATACCGAGGGCGACATAATAGGGTTGCTTCCTTCCTTCGACCCCAATACCGCCAACGAATATGTGGATATAATTATTCCCACCGGACTCGACGTTTTCCGTAACGTTATCGTCGCGAGCGCTTCCGCAGTTATCGGCGTAGGCGGCGGAGCGGGCAGCCTTTCCGAGATGGCGAACGCATGGGCTCTCCAACGTCTCGTCGTCGCTTACCGCACAGCCGAAGGTTGGAGCTCGAAGCTTGCAGATACTCGTTTAGACACCCGAATCCGCTATCCCGATATACCCGAAGACCGCGTTTACGGCGCGGATACGGCGGAGGAAGCTCTTGCGATAATCAATAAATATATCGACCGTTACGACCGCTATCACCTCGGTATCACGCCCAATAACTGACGTCTTCCGGAAGGGCAACGTCGCGGTCGGTACGACGGAAGAAAATTCCTTTTATTAAAGCCTTGAAAAATGCTCGGATATAGTTTATAATAACAATATCTATGCGGAGGTTTTGCCTCAAGGGATGAACGATGCGTAACTTATCGGAACAGAAAAAGGTTGCTACACCTGCCATTGCGCTATTTTTCATGGCGATACTTTTCGCCGTGATATTTATAGTATTCTATCTTAACCGTTTCGACGTGGACGCGACGATAGCGGGTTACCGTTTTTATGATTTTACCGATGAGGTAGAGAAAGTGGACGAGTACGATATCGCCGACGGCGACGCGATGAAATACATCGCGCAGGGCTCGAAGGTCCTCGTCAAAGAGACAGCCGTGGCGGATCTTAAAGAAAACGACGTCATAGCGTTCTATTATAAAGACGGCTTGGAAACCGTGATCGTTACGCAGATATTCAAATTTTCGGAAACCGATTATAACGGAGAAACCGTATATCATACTCACGATCTCGACGACGCGACGATGCATTCGGTCACCATCGATTCCGGAAAATTCATGGGCGTGTACGTGGCGCATATTCCCGTGCTCGGCACCGTTTCGGAATACATTTCCGCACAAAGCTGGCTTATGTATTTCTCGCTCGTGCTTCTCGCGCTCATAATGCTAGGTATCCCGATAGTATTCCTTATTATCCGTATCAAGGAAAGGCAAATGGGAAGTCCCTTCCCCGAAGGCGTCAACATCAACAAATTAAAGACGGAAAATCTTTATATCTACGAGAATATCCGCGAATTCATATTGAGTTCGGGCATGACGCTCGACAAAGGCTACGACTGCGATCTCATATATTTGGGGAAAGTACTTTTCGGCATACTGCATTGCACCAACGGAAATATTTACGTCAATATCAACAAGAATTTCCAAAGGTACGACAATAAGATAGACCGTGCGGGCTATATTTGCATACCGCACGCGGCGAACCTCGAAAATGCCAAGAAACGCATCAACAGCATATATCGCGCTTACTTTATGAACAAGAAATCTTATGCGGCGATGCCCGCGCGACGTAAACCGCGTCCCGCGCAAAGACCGAGATAAATCCTCAGACACGCAAGCGGCGCATAAAGCGCCGCTTTTTTTATGCTTCGATTATTTGCGACGGGGGTTTCGCTTATTGACAGTGGCGGGGGAATATATTATAATTATTTTAACCGTGCGTATCGCGTACGCACAAATAAACTGCGGACAGAATAATGAGCGAACCCGAAAGCGTAAAAAAGACGGAAACCGAAGCCGAGACCGTATCCGCAAAGAGCGGCGGCGGCAAGCGCGGATTTAAGGATAAAAAGAAACGCGGCGTCGTTATCGCGATCGCATGCATTGTGCTCGCGCTTATTATAGCCGGTGCGATCACAGCCGTCGTTTTGCTTACGCGCGAAGAAGAAACGAACTACGCTTCGCCTACGGAGTTAAAGCAATACGCTTATTATATCGATCCGTCGGATACGGCGGGATTTTATCTGGACGATTCATTCCGCGCGGAAATACCGTTGGACGATATGGTCAGGACGGTAAAACTCGAAGCCAAAGGCGTAACGCTCACGGACGATCTCAGGCTGTACATATCCGGAGAAGCTTTGTCGGGCGCGGTAGGGATATACGAGTATTCCTATAAAGGCGCGACCGTAGCGGTCATAAACGTAAAAGTTACGAAGATCGACGGTAAAATAAGCGACGCGGAGTCGTTGAAAGCGATGAAGGAGAGCGGCACCTATGCGCTCGCCGCCGACATAGATATGACCGGCGTAACGGAAGGGATAGAGTATTTCGGCGGCAACCTTTACGGCAACCATCACGAGATAAAAGGTCTGGGTATTGCCGGCGGCTTATTCACGACCCTCTACGGCGCACACGTAAGCGGCATAGAATTCACTTCTGTCAACGTATCTTCGGAAGTTTCCGCTTACGGCAATTACGGCGTTATAGCGGGCACGGTGCGCAACTCGGATATTTCGTATTGTTCCTTGGAAGGCAGTTATACGCTGACCGCGGCTCTCGGAAAAAACGATATAATTTACGTGGGCGGCATAGCGGGATACGTTTCGTCGCTCGCGCGCAAGAACGAAGCTTTCGACAATCTCAGGCAGATATCCTATTGCGTGACGCGACTTGCGCTTACGGTAAACGCGACGGGCGACGTCAAGATAGGCGGTATCGTAGGGGGAGCGGTGAATTCTTCTCTGCGCGAATGTTATAATTACGGAAGCGTTACGTTCACCGGAACGGACGCGGCGAAAATATCGGGCGTTTATTTCGGCGGGCTTGCGGGCGTGTTGACGAAAGAATACAAGCAGGTCAACTCTTTCAACGAGCTCGACGAGGGCGCGAGGCTGTATTCTTACGCCGCGCTCAAAGCTACGGTGATCGGCGATAACGGCGGTATCACGGTATGCGCCGGCGGGATATTCGGTATGGTGGAGAACCATTCCGTGGCGAATTCGTCTTTCGGCGGGTCGCTGGAAGTGCGCCTCGGCAAAGTCGCTTCTTACGTGGGCGGAATAGCGGGCAACGCAGTCAACAACACTTTACTTACTATGCGCGTGCGGGGCGTGGGCGTTAAAGAAGGCGGCTCCGTAAGCGTGTACTCGTTATATAACGCTTATGCGGGCGGGATAGCGGGGCGTTTCGCGGGAAACGTCACCTACGAAAAGATCACCGGCTCGGTCATGCCGGCGATAACCACCGACAGCTCGTCGAATACCGGACTGCACGTAGCCTCCGAAGGCGTGGCGCGCAACGAGAACGCCGTATAGGGCTCGCTACTGAATCAAGATACAAAAATCCACGGAGGGATTTATGATATACCGAATCAAGGATAAGGCTAACTACAAGAATTTCAAAGTCTTTAAGGACAACCGTCTGGAGCACAGGGCGTACTTCATCCCTTTCCCGAACGAAAAGGAAGCCGCCGCGGCGGGGTTACTCGATAAGCGGTATTCGAGCGAAAAGGTGGTCGTGCTTAACGGCGAATGGGATTTCGTATATTATCGCAACAATAAAGAAGTCCCCGCGGTATTCGATACCGAGGCTGTCTGCTTCGATAAAGTCAAAGTTCCTTCGTGCTGGCAGTTCACGGGTTACGAGCCTCCGTTTTATACCAACATTAAATATCCTTATCTTTGCACTCCTCCGAAGCCCCCGAT
>JADINF010000067.1 GCA_017694145.1 Candidatus Stercoripulliclostridium pullicola | reverse complement strand
GAGATACGCAGAGAAAAGCGCGTAAGGAGTCGGATAAAGGTGGTGTCGCTCGTAGGGTACACCAACGCCGGGAAGTCTACTCTTATGAATGTGCTTACCAAAGCGGGGGTGCTCGAAGAAGACAAACTTTTCGCGACTCTCGACCCCGTTCTTCGCAAGATGCGGCTCGACGACGGAACGGAGTTTCTGCTTGTCGACACGGTGGGATTCATATCGGGGCTTCCGCACGATTTCGTGCACGCCTTCCGCTCCACTCTGGAGGAAACCAAAAATTCTGATCTGATCCTGCACGTCGTGGACGGCTCCGACCCGGAAGCCGCGGAGCAGTTCGCAGTGGTCAACGAGGTGCTCGCTTCGATAGGCGCGGACGAAGTGCCTTCGATAGTGGTCGTCAACAAGCTGGACGCCGCTTCGGACGACGTCGCCGTACCGGTAGGGGAAAATACCGTAATGATCAGCGCAAAATACAAACGTGGGATCGACGAGCTCAAAGAGAAGATCGCTTCCGCGCTTCAAAAGTAAAGTTTGACTTTATAAATGATAAGGGTTCCGAAGAGAGCACGAAATTTATTCGAATACTTTATTTGATTTTTTGACCGTTTAGTATCTGCGACAGACGGATTTATCCTCATACGCAATCGAGAAGCACAAAAAACGTGCGCCCACTCCGACCTACCTTACCGAATCGGCACGTACGCAGGTAACTCCCTCAAAGCTACCTCGTGGCACATTCCCGGGATCGCTTAGTGCTGCTGCGGTCAAGCTCTGACACGGTTCACGATTGGGAATTGCACGAGACCTTGTTATCGACATCCCTTACGCACGTCGGCTTTCCATAAGATAGGCCTCGGTGGGTGTTCTATCCTGCTGTAGCGGATTGCAGGTTACAGGGCACCGCTAGCTCCCCATATAGCACGTTCATTAGTATAACACAAATTCCCGTTTTGTCAAACACAATCTTAAAATTACTTTTACGCGCTCGCGCGCAGACTTTTAAATATTAAAGTAAAATATATTTAATGTTTCTTAATTAATAAAGGATTGACGGAATAGGAAATAGGATTTATAATGTTAATCGGAAACAAACAATTACCTATAAAAGAGGTCACCAATTATGTCTTTATTCAAAAAATCGATGCTCGTCTTAATGCTCGTGGCTGTAGTCGCGACTTCAGTAGCGCTCGTCGGCGCCTGCAACGATAAAGACGGTGAAGATTTGCCCAACATCGAATCTATCAAAGCCGAAGTCGTTTCCGGTACCACGTTCACCGTAGGCGCCGCGTTCGACAGCACCAAAATAACCGTCACGGCGAAGCTCGACGACGGCACCACCCGCGCGGTAGAAACCGTAAAAGCCATATATTACGATCTCAGCGTGCTCAAGCTCGACGCCGGCGGCAAGTTCACCGAAGCGGGGGAATACAATTTACCCGTAAGATATTCCGACTGGACGACGACCGTGGTTATCGAAGTTACGGAGGCATAAATATGTTGATGTCGAAACTTGTCGGCGAACGCACCAAGACCGCGCCGTCCGACGCCGTGATAAAAAGCCACTCTTTGATGATAAGAGCGGGTTATATGAAGCTTGTAGCCAACGGTATCTGGTCGCTTGCGATGCCCGCGAAAAGGATAGCCCGTAAAATAGAGAACATTATCCGCGAGGAGATGGACGCGGTGGAAGGGCAGGAGTGCATGTTCCCCGTGGTTATGCCGCGCGAGATGTGGGAAGAATCCGGAAGATATTCGTCTATAGGCGACGAAATGGTGCGGTTTAAGGACCGTAACGGCAGAGATTACGTTCTCGGCATGACTCACGAGGAAGCGGCGGTGCAGTTTGCGCGTGACGCGGTTAACAGCTATCAGCAGCTGCCCTTCATGATCTATCAGATACAGACCAAATTCCGCGACGAAGGCAGAGCGAGGGGCGGACTCATAAGGGTGCGCGAATTCACGATGAAGGACGCGTATTCTTTCCATATCTCGCAGGAAGATCTCGAAAGGTATTACGTTCGCGTATACGACGCGTATAACCGAATATTCAAACGCATAGGCATGCGTAATTTCATATCGGTATTGAGCGATTCGGGAATGATGGGCGGCGCGGTGTCGCACGAATTCATGTTGCTTACCGACATAGGCGAGGACACTCTCGTGATCTGCCCCGAATGCGACTACAAATCCAATATGGAAGTGGCAAAATGTATGCCCGAAGCATATCCTGCGGAGGAGCCCGGAGCGATCGAGGAAGTATATACCGGAGACGCCAAGGAAATATCCGAAGTTACCGCGTATCTCGGCGACATACCTGCGGAAAAGACCGTCAAAGCCGTATGTTACAATATAAAAGGCGACGCCGTTCGCACCGTTCTGTGCTTCATCCGAGGAGATCTCGAGGTGAACGAAGCAAAACTGAAAAAGATCGTGCGCGCAGAAGTGGTGCCCGCCAATCTCAGCGACAGCGCGCTCGTTGCGGGCAACATCGGTCCCGTGGGACTCGACGCCGAGAACGTTACCGTCGTTATCGACGCGTCTCTCAAAGGCGCGGTCAATATGGTTACCGGCGCGAATAAAGAGGGTTATCACCTCAAAAACGTTTGCGAGGGCAGGGATTTCAAAGCTTCAGACGCGGACATAGCGAAAGTTAAAGAGGGCGCCCGTTGTCCCGTATGCGGCGCACCGCTCAAAGTGAAGAACGGTATCGAAATAGGCAACATATTCCAGCTCGGTACTAAGTACACCGCGAGTATGGGAATGACCGTGCTCAACAAAGAGGGCAAGGCGGTCAATCCCATAATGGGGTGCTACGGGATAGGCATAGGGCGCGCGATAGCTTCGATAGCGGAGGAGCGCGCGGACGAGAAGGGGCTCAACTGGCCGATGTCGGTGGCTCCGTGGCACGTTTATCTGTGCGCGCTCCGCGTGGACGACGCGGAAGTCAGAGCGAAAGCCGAAGCTTTATATAACGAAATGCAGGCGGCGGGTATAGAAGTCATATACGACGACAGAGAAGCTTCCCCGGGCTTCAAATTTTCCGACTGCGATCTGATGGGAATACCGCTCCGTGTGGTGATAAGCCCGCGTTCGCTCGCTTCGGGAGAAGTCGAGATCAAGATACGCGAGAGCGGCGAAGGATACAATCTCAAATACGACGGCTGCGTCGACGCGATCAAAAAGACGATAGCCGAACGTATGTAGATAAAAAGTAGCAAAAAAAGGGGATAAGGAGAAAAAGTAATGAGAAAAGTGAAATTATCGATAGCGTTTTTGTTGTTGTCCGCATTTCTTTTAGCGATTTTCGCGGGTTGCGTAGATAAGACGACCGGCGGAGGCGGCGATGGCGGCAATACCGATAACGTCGATAAGCTGCCGGATTGGGCGACAGAAGGCTTTACCGTGGCTGAAACCAACGTCGAGAACATGTCGCTCGATCTTGTCAGCGGCATTGCCAATCTTGCCAGGACCGCGACGGAAGAAAGGTTGACGAGTTCGCAGCCGGAAGTATCCTGGCTCGTAAGCGCGGAGGCGGATCTCAACGGACGAGAATCAACTATAGATTTTGCGATAAATTACGACGTGCGCGACGAGGGCTCGCTCGCTATAATGCTCAGATTCACCCCGAAAGGCAATAATACGCCTTCGACGGAAGCGTATTTTTACGCAGACGACGCCGAGAACGGCACTCTGTATATGGCAATGGGCGCGCAGAAAGTGGCTATACCGCTTCCGAATACCGCGCTTGCGGGGATATTCCCCATTTCTTCCGTAGACAGCACGTTCATTTCGCAGTTTTTGAGCGGCGCGCTGTATACCGACGGCGAAATCAAATACGAGTACAAGGACGAAGCGGGCGGCAAGAGAACCCGTCACTACATCGTCAGCATCAATCTCAAGCAGACGCTGTCCAAGATCATCAATTCGATAAAGAACAGCGCCGAGAGCGACGAAACTTTCAAGAATTATTACGACAGCATTTCGTTTATGATAAGCGCGATATTCGGTATCGACGCGAGCAAGGTAGCCACCCAGCTTCCCGCCTCCTCGCTGAATATCGATTTCATAGTTTCCGACGGCTTGAAGGAAAAGTCGGGCTCCGGTAAGACTACTTACATGAAAATCGACTTTCAGGTAGCCGCAAGTACGAATACGGATACCGTATTCCACGGAGAAGCGTTCAACGGGATTCTCACCTTCACTAAGCTGCAAGCTATTTCCAAGTTGCTCGGCACGGACGTTATACCCGCTAAAAACGATAAGCGTTTCGATGATTATTATTCATACGATCAGCGCGCAATCACCGCCGTCGGCAAGCTGTATTACAATAACGCGCCCGCGGTTGTATACGATATGAAACTCGGTTTCATTTACGACGGATACGGCGCAGAGGGGGATAAGGTAAGCCTCGTCATCACCGATCCCGATACGGGCGAGCATAAGTTCGAGTTGTATTATTCCGACAAACGCGCGTTCATAGCAATAGACGACGCAGCTTCTTCCTACGCCTTCAATTTCGATTTCGATACGTTCATTCAGGAGTTCGAGAAATACTATTCCGAAAAGGCGCAAACCAACCTCCTCGAGACCGTGGCGTATCTTCTCGGTTCGATACAGTTCTACGACGACGGCAGGTTGAGTTACAAGTTCAACGCCGCGTTCTTCGAGAAAGTATTGAACGTAAATATCGATACGCTATACTCGATACTGCAGAGTTCTTATGTCGCGGCAGGCGGAAGCGGCACGCTTAAAAACTATCTTGTCAATGCCGGGATAGACTTGAGCAATCTTGTGATAGAGAGAGCCTTCACCGTAGAACTTGACGTGAACGAGCAGTTTATCACGGTAGGGGACGATATCGAAATACCCGCAGGCGTGTTCGCCCGACAGGGATAAAAGATAAAGCAAGCGGTTTTACTGCCGCGCGCTTGAGCGCGCGGCTTTCTTTACGCAAACAAGCGTAAGAATACACCGAGCCGAGCGTACGTTACATCTCCGGTGCTCGGCATTAGCGTGCGTATTATATATCGTAGCGCACGGCGCGCGTGCGCGCGTGACAGTCTGTTCATGCCGCGTTTAAGAGAAAGCTTAATAATATAACATAATAAATATCCACCCGCCCGGCGGGTGGTATTTTTACACAAAAATACCGGCTCGCTTCGAGCGAGCCGGTATTACGGTTAATTAATTATTCCGCCGCGGATTCGGCTTCTTCCGCTATCGGGCGGTCTTCGAGAACGACTATTCCTTGCGGGGGAGAGATAAGGTATTCGGTATTTTCTTCGGGCTTATAGAACTTTACCTTGGATACCATTATCCAGCGCGCGAGAGCCGCGACGGTAAATCCCGCATAGAATCCGAAGAGTGTGTCGGAGAGGTAGTGCGCCGCGGCGACTATCCTGCTGATACCGACAAGACCCGTGTATATCGCGGGGAATACCCAGAACATCCAACTACGTTTACGGAATTCGGGGAAAAGGTCGGGAAGTATGACGAGTCCGAAGCTTGCCGAAGCCGCCGCGGTATGTCCCGAAGGGAAGGATTTGAAAGCGTCGCTGTCAACGTTCTTGAAAAGATTTACGTATTCTTCGGTGCGGATGGGTTGATCCACTATAGCTGTGGGAATGTACCACGGAGTGAAACCGTCGTAATTGTATCCCGGATAAATTGCGGTAAGCGCTTCGGGATAGCTGGGGTTTCCGGGGGTCATGGTGCGGAAACGTTGACGGGACCAGATTACTTTCATTATCTGTACGATAACGTTGCCGAGAGCCGCAACTATCAGCAGGAATAAGGCGAACCAGAAAAGTTTCTTCATCACCTTGTCGGGTATTTTCGAGAAAGCGGTAAGGGTAAGCACCGTCATTATAGCTGCGAAGAATACCGCGTACATCCATTTATACTGCAGATCTTCTCTGAACAGATTGTCGATGAACCACACGCCTATAGCTACCGTATATCCGATAAATACGGTGCCCGCGCCGACGACTTTAACGGCGATATCGAGCTTGCGTGATTTCCCGAATTTCTGGAAAAAGAGTATCGCGCCTATCACGGGCGGCGCAAAATAGGAGGGCATTTCTCCGAGATTTGCGAAGAACTGCGCATAGGGGCAGTCGGGACCGTACAGGGCTTTGTTGATCTCGAGATCGTAGAAAGCCGCGATAACGGCTATCACGGCGAACGCGCCGAAGCACGCCGCTATTTCGATCCATCCTCTTTTTGTGATTTTCATCATATTCACCTCTCTCAGTATTCGAGTTTTTCGCTGAAATATCGTTTCAGTTCCTCTACGGGAAGCCTGATTTGAGCCATGCTGTCGCGTTCACGCACGGTGACGGTGCCGTTTTCGAGGGTGTCGAAGTCCACCGTCACGCAATAGGGGGTACCTATTTCGTCCTGTCTGCGGTAACGCTTGCCGATGGAGCCGCTTCCGTCGAAATCGCAGGCGAAATTCTTTGAGAGCGCGGCGTATATTTCTTCCGCTTTCTCGTTGAGCTGTTTCTGAAGGGGAAGCACGGCGACCTTCACGGGAGCTATGGCGGGATGGAAGTGCATCACGACGCGGGTGTCGCCTTCGCCCACGACCTCTTCGTCGTAAGCGTTGCAGAGGAGAGCGAGCGTCATGCGTTCCACGCCGAGCGAGGGTTCGATAACGTAAGGCACGTATTTTTCGTTCGTCACGGGGTCGATATAAGAGAGATCCTTACCCGATTTGCCGATGTGCTGATTGAGGTCGTAATCGGTCCTGTCCGCAATGCCCCACAACTCGCCCCAGCCGAACGGGAAGAGGAATTCAAAATCCGTGGTCGCTTTGGAATAGAAGCAAAGCTCGTCCTTGTCGTGATCGCGCAGACGAAGCGAATCCGATTTCATCCCGAGACCGAACAGCCATTCGTGGCAGAATTTGCGCCAGTAAGCGAACCATTCGAGGTCGGTGCCCGGCTTGCAGAAAAATTCGAGTTCCATCTGTTCGAATTCGCGCACGCGGAAAATAAAGTTTCCGGGAGTTATCTCGTTGCGGAAAGATTTGCCTATCTGACCGATACCGAAAGGTATCTTCTTACGGGTGGTGCGCTGAACGTTCTTGAAATTGACGAATATCCCTTGCGCCGTTTCGGGACGGAGATAAACGGTACTAGCGGAGTCTTCCGTAACGCCCTGGAAAGTTTTGAACATAAGGTTGAATTTACGTATGCCCGTGAATTCGCTCTTACCGCAAACGGGGCAGGCTATTTTATGCTCGGCAACGTAATTCTCGAGCTGTTCGTTAGTCCAGCCCGCGATATTTTCGTTGATGCCTTTTTTGTGCATATAGTCTTCGATGAGCGTGTCGGCGCGGTGACGGGATTTGCAGTTCTTGCAGTCGATGAGCGGGTCGGAAAATCCGCCGAGGTGACCGCTCGCTTCCCAGACCGCGGGATTCATGAGAATGGCGCAATCCAGTCCCACGTTATAAGGACTTTCGGTTACGAACTTTTTCCACCACGCGGCTTTGACGTTGTTTTTGAGCGCTACGCCGAGAGGACCGAAATCCCAGGTGTTGGCGAGTCCGCCGTATATTTCGCTGCCGCTGAAAATAAAGCCCCTGCCTTTGCATAGGGCTACGAGTTTATCCATCGTGAGTTTTGACATAATGACCTCGATACTTTGAATTTGATTACCTAATTATATTAAACATAATCCGTCTTTTTGTCAATATAATAATATAAACGCGGGGAAACTTTAATGAAAAAAAGAAATTTGCTCATCAACATCGCCGCAAACACGGTGATAATAGCGGTGCTTCTCACGATAGCTTTAGTCGGAGTGGGGGGAGTGACGGAAACTCTCGCGCAAGGCGGCTCTGCGGTGTACCGCGGGAATACGGACAAGCCCGAAGTAAGCCTGATGTTCAACGTTTACTGGGGCACGGAGTACATAGACGGAATATTGAAAACGCTCGACAAGTACGGCGTGAAATGCACGTTTTTCATAGGCGGTTCGTGGGCGGCGAAGAATTCGGGAACGCTCAAAGCGATAGCCGAAGCGGGTCACGAGATAGCTTCGCACGGTTATTCTCACAAGGACGCGGAAAACCTTAATTACAAGCAGAACGTGGACGAGCTTGTGCCCACCGCAAAACTTATCAAAGAACTCACCGGGACGGAAGTCAAGCTGTTCGCTCCGCCTTCGGGGTCCGTGGGAGAGGCGATGTTTCAAGCTTGTTCAGACTACGGCTACACCGTTGTGATGTGGAGCAGGGATACTGTAGATTGGCGCGATAAAAACGCAGATACGGTATACACACGCGCTACTTCGGGAGTACAAAACGGCGAATTGATATTGATGCACCCTACGGAGCACACACTCGAAGCGTTACCCCGAATACTCGAATTTTATGCGGATAACGGGTTGCGCGCCGTAACCGTGAGCGCGAACCTTGCGCCGGCGTCGGAGTAAAGCATAGCTACGGTTTATTTCTCACGGGCGCTCTTCGGAGCGCCCGTGAGATCAAAGATGAATTGCGTTTTTGTCGATAAAGCGTAAAATATTGTTTACGGCAATTCTGTTATAAATTTATCTCGATATTTATTGAAATAAGTTTACGTTTGATATATACTATATAACGGCGACGCGCTCGCCGAGTAAGTCGCCCGGCGACGTCGGAGGCGCCGCTTCACAGGCAGAAAGGAATTTATGAATAAAATATACACTCTACCCGGCGGGCTCAGGCTCGTTCTCAACGATATGGAAACTACGCGCAGTGCGGCGG
>JADINF010000066.1 GCA_017694145.1 Candidatus Stercoripulliclostridium pullicola | reverse complement strand
TTATGAGCCACTTCTCGGCGGCTCCGTCGTTATCGACGTCGACGACTACGGAACAGGCGTTGATCTCCTCGGAAGCGTCGAGATTGTCGAGGTAACCCTCTCTGCGGAGCGCTTTTGCCGCGAGAGTGGCGATATCCATAAGGCAATAGTATTTGTCCTTTCTTCCCGCGTACTGCTTCGCGAACACGTCGCGGTAAAGCTCGAAGCTCTCCGCGATGCGCGGGTTATCGGAAACTATCTTTACGTTCTTTATCTCGGTGAGGAAGGTGGTATGCCTGCAATGGTCGCTCCAGTAAGTGTCTATCACTTTAAGTTCGGTAAGCGTGGGATCCCTTTTTATACTGCGGAAATAATCCCTTACGAACCTGAGGTCGTCCAAAGTCATCGCGAAGCCGAAGCCGGCGTAATACTCCTCGAGCTCCTTCTCGCTCATAGTTACGAAGCCCGTTATCTCCACGCGCATTTTGCCTTCTTTGACGGCGGCGCGCCGGAGAGTCTTAGGTATCTCGGAGCTTCCTTCCTTACTGTCTACGGGGTTTATAAGGAATTTACGCACTTTCGCGAGTTCTTCCTCGCTCAAACCGTCGAAAACGTAGACGGTCGCGCACCTGACCTGCGGGCGGACGCCCGCGGTGAGCAGCTGAACGCATTGCTCCGCGGAATCGGCGCGCTGATCGTACTGCCCGTCGAGATATTCGACTACGAGCGTCTGTTTACCTTTGAAAGTGGAATCGTCGTCGTAAGTGACGTCCACGGGAGGCTCGGAGAAAATGGACACTCTCGCTTTCTCGAGGGTCGCGGCGTCGAGCCCTTCGACGTCGTAACGTATGAGTCTTCTGAGTCCCGTGACTTCTTTACCGACGAGCGTCTTGAGATCGCTTGCGAGCTTTGCGGTAGCGGGGTCGAAGCCCGCGCGTTTTTCGACGTAAATTCTGTTTACCATATTATTTGATCCCTATATCTTTTCTGTAACGCATATCCTTGAAGGATATTTTGTCGATCTCGGCGTAAACTTTCCTGCGCGCGTCCGCTATGTCCTTACCGAGCGCGGTGAGCGCGAATACTCTGCCGCCGTTCGTCACGAGCGCGCCGTCCTTATACGCGGTGCCCGCGTGATAGAGTATGAGGTCGGACGAAAACTCCCCTAAAGTTATCGGATAGCCTTTGATAACGTTCTCGGGATAGCCGCCGCTTGCCGCGACTACCGTAAGCGCCGCGCCGTCTTTCCATCTGATATCGACGCTATCGAGCCTTTCCTCCGTGACGGCAAGCACTATCTCCATAAGATCGCTGTCGAGAAGGGGCAGTACGACCTGCGTTTCGGGGTCGCCGAAACGGGCGTTGTATTCGATGACTTTGACGCCTTTTGGCGTAGCCATCAGTCCGAAATATATCACGCCTCTGAAAGTCCTGCCTTCCTCGTTCAAGCCCTTTATAGTGGGATAAACGATGTTTTCGAGCGTTTCGCGCTCTATCTCCGCGGTATACACGGGCGTAGGCGCGAACGCGCCCATTCCTCCCGTATTGAGTCCCTTGTCGCCGTCGTAAGCCTTCTTGTGATCCTGGCTTGCGGGCATACATCTGACGCATTTGCCGTCGGTGAAAGCGAGCACGGTCATTTCCCGTCCCGTAAGGAATTCCTCGATAACGACGGTGCTACCCGCGCCGCCGAATACCTTGGAGAGCATCATATCGTCGAGCGCTTTGAGCGCCGAATCGCGGTCGGCGCAGATGATGACGCCTTTACCGAGCGCGAGTCCGTCCGCTTTCAATACGATGGGGAAATCTTCCGCTTTTTCTATGTAAGCGCGCGCGCTTCCGTATTCGTCGAAAGTAGCGTATCCCGCGGTAGGTATGCCGTGGCGCTTCATGAATTCCTTGGAAAACGCCTTACTGCCTTCGATTATGGCGGCGTTTTTGCGAGGACCGAACGCCTTGACGCCTTCCGCTTCGAGCATATCCACGAGTCCCGCAGCCAGCGGGTCGTCGGGCGCGACGAATACGAGATCTATAGCGTTTTCTTTAGCGTAAGCGGTGATTTTATCGAGTTCCATAGCTTTGATAGGCACGATCTCCGCTATTTCCGCTATGCCGGCGTTGCCGGGCGCGCATAAGAGTTTATCGACGAGAGGGCTTTCCTTGAGTTTTCGGCATATCGCGTGCTCCCTTCCGCCGGAGCCTATAACGAGAACTTTCATAACCTTGGTTCCTCATTTTTGCCCGCGTGAACGCGGGCGGTTTTGTTTTTTTGTTCGTATTTTTGTCCGTTTAACGATATTTGCCCGATCTCCTCAAGGAAATCGGGCAAAATTCATTTTTTAATGTTTGAAATGGCGGCTTCCCGAGAACACCATCGAGATGCCGAATTCGTTGCATTTGTCGATGCTGTCCTTGTCGCGTATCGAGCCGCCGGGCTGAACTATCGCCGTAATACCGGCTTCGTGCGCCGCGCATACGCAGTCGTCGAAGGGGAAGAATGCGTCCGAGGCAAGCACGCAACCTTTGGGATCGGCGCAATGCTCCGCCGCCTGCTTCGTCGCCCAGATACGGTTGGTCTGACCGACGCCTATACCTTGGGTCTGCTCGCCTTTCGCTATCACTATGGCGTTGGATTTGCAGTGTTTGACCACTTTCATCGCGAATTCCATCGTCTTTTTCTCTTCTTCGGTGGGCGCCTTCTCGGTAACTACGTCCCACTTCGAAATAACGCCCCGATCCTGCTCCTGCACGATGAGCCCGCCGTAACACTTCTTGAATTCCATCGTGCCTTCGGGATTGGGCTCGCCCACGCCCACGCATTTGAGAACGCGGAGGTTTGGTTTCGTCCTCAGCACTTCGAGCGCTTCGTCGGTAAAGTCGGGCGCTATAACTATCTCGAGGAATATTTTGACCATTTCGCGCGCGGTATCCGCGTCTACGGTACCGTTAGCGGCGACTATACCTCCGAATATCGACACGGGATCGCTCGCGTAAGCGAGTTTGTACGCCTCGAATATGCTGTCTGCGGAAGCGACTCCGCAGGGATTTGCGTGCTTCACCGCCACGACGGTGGGTCTTCCCTTAAACTCTTTCAGAAGCTCCACGGCGCCGTTGGTGTCGTTGATATTGTTGTAGGAAAGCGGCTTCCCGTTGAGGAAAGTGGCGTTTATAAGCGAATTTTTGACGGGTATGACTTCGGAATAGGAAGCGGCTTTCTGGTGAGGATTCTCGCCGTAACGCATTTCGTCCTTCTTCTCGTAAGCGAGAGTGAGCTGCTCGGGGAATTCGATACCGAGCTTCTGCCTCAGATAAGTGGAAATGAGCGTGTCGTACACAGCCGTGTGCTGATATACCTTATACATAAGATATTTGCGGGTGTCCATGGTGACGGCGTCCGCTCTCATCTCCGCGAATACGCGCTCGTAATCCTTCGGGTCCACTATGACGATGACGTCCTGGAAATTCTTCGCCGCAGACCTTAACATAGTTGGACCGCCTATGTCGATATTCTCGACAGCCTCTTGAAAATCTATCCCTTCGCGCATTATCGTCTGCTTGAAAGGATAAAGATTGACGATTACCACGTCTATCGTGTTGATGCCGAGCTCTTTAAGTTGCGCCATGTGCTCGGGATCGGAGCGCATCGCGAGAAGTCCCGCGTGTACCGCGGGATGCAGAGTCTTCACTCTGCCGTCGAGGCATTCCGGGAAGCCCGTAACGTCGCTTATGCCGATGACGGGAAGTCCCGCTTCCTTGAGGACTTTGAAGGTCCCGCCGGTAGAGATTATCTCGTAGCCGAGTTCCGCAAGCGTTTTGCACGCCTCTACGATACCTGTTTTGTCCGAAACGGAAACTAAAGCTCTTTTTTTCATATACGCTCCTCTTTTATAAGTTTTTCGATTGTTTTAGGTAATAATTTATGTTCTTCGGAAAGTACTCTCGCCTGTAAGGTCTCGGGAGTGTCGTAGGGATACACGGGCACTTCGGCGCGGTCGATGATTTCGCCCGTGTCGGTGCCTTCGTCCACGAAATGCACGGTGCAACCGGACTTTTTCACGCCCGCCGCGAGCACCGCTTTGTGCACGCGCAAGCCGTAAAAGCCTTTTCCGCCGAAATCGGGAAGAAGCGCGGGGTGGATATTGATTATGCGCCCGCGGAAAGCCTTTACGATATTCGGAGTGAGTATGGTAAGATAGCCCGCGAGGACGATAAGATCTACTCCGTCCTCTTTAAGCTCCGCTATCACCTCGTCGTACATCTCGTCGAGCGCGTCGTACTTCTGCTTATCGTAAACGCTCACGGGGATACCCGCGCGCTCCGCTCTCGATATGGCGTGTATACCTTCGCGGGAAGCTATGCACTTGACTATCTCCGCGTGCACTTCTCCCGCCCCGACGGCGTTGATAATACTCTGAAAATCGGTGCCGCCGCCCGAAACGAATACCGCTATCTTCTTCATACGAGCTCCACTCCTTCGCCCTTGACGACGGAGCCGATAACGTATGCTTTCTCGCCTTGAGCGTTCAGGTACTCCGTAACCTCTTTTGCGAGTTTCGGGCTGACGCAAACGACCATTCCGATACCCATATTGAAAGTATTGTACATTTTTCTGTCCTCGATGCCGGAGCGTTCGCGGAGCATTTCGAATATGGCGGGGAGCTTATAGGAGTCCTTTACTATACGCACTCCGAGCCCCGCGGGGATAATGCGCGGGATATTCTCTATGAAGCCGCCGCCCGTGATGTGCGCTATACCCTTCACCTCGTAACGGGCAATGAGCGCGAGTATCGTTTTCACGTAAATGCGGGTGGGCGTGAGAAGCGCGTCCGCGTAAGTCGAGCCGAGCCTCTCGTCGTAGCGCATGAGCTCCTCTTTGACGGGCGGGAAAAGCTTACGCACCAGCGAATAGCCGTTGGAGTGGATACCGCTCGAAGCGAGCCCTATCAGGACGTCGCCTTCCCTGATATTCGCGCCGTTTATTATCTTATCGCGCTTCGCGGTGCCGCAGGAAAAGCCCGCTATGTCGTACTCGTCCTCGGCGTAGAAGCCGGGCATTTCCGCAGTTTCGCCGCCTATGAGGGCGCAACCCGCTTCTCTGCAGCCCGTAGCAACGCCTTTCACTATCTCCGCCACTTTCTCGGGGACGAGCTTCGACAACGCTATGTAATCGAGGAATATGAGCGGACGGGCGCCCTGACAGACTATGTCGTTGACGCACATCGCGACGGCGTCGATACCTATGGTATCGTGCTTACCGAGCACGAAAGCGTATTTGAGTTTGGTGCCCACACCGTCGGTGCCCGCGACGAGCACGTCGCCCGTGGGAGAATCGTCAAGCGCGTAAAAGCCGCCGAAAGACCCGAGATCGCCCACGACGCGAGCGTCGTAAGTGGATTTGACGTATTCCTTCATCATCTTGACCGCGGAATATCCCGCTTCGACGTCTACTCCCGCCTCTTTGTAATCGATAGCCATATTATCTCCTTATAAATACCGTCCCGCCCTTATAAGGCGGCGTTCGCCTATTCGTTGGCGGTCTTGTTGCTTTTTACTACGGACTCGACGTTCTCGGCGTAATCCGCGTTGAAGCAACCGGTGCAATAATCCTTGCCGCCGCAAGCCTTCTTGAGAAGTTCGAGCGGAATATAATGCAAAGAATCCGCGCCGATTATCTTACATATTTCGTCCTCGTTGCGGTAACCGCCTATGAGTTGCTCCTTGGTCTCCATATCCACGCCGAAGTAGCAAGGGAATTTGACCACGGGCGAAGCCACTATCATGTGGACTTCGGTGGCGCCCGACGCGCGCAGAAGGGAAATTATCTTCTTGCTCGTTGTGCCGCGCACTATGCTGTCGTCGATGAGGATAAGGCGTTTGCCTTTGATATTGGAGCGGAAAGCGTTGAGTTTGATCTTAACGCTCGACTCGCGCATGGACTGCTCGGGCTGAATGAAGGTACGCCCGATATAACGGTTTTTACTTAAAGCGTCCACATAAGGAAGTCCGCTCGCCTCGGCGTAACCGCGCGCCGCGACTACCGCCGAGTCGGGAACGCCCGACACTATGTCGGCGTCTATTTTATAGAGCTCCGCAAGCATCCTGCCGCATTCGTAACGGGAATCGTATAC
>JADINF010000065.1 GCA_017694145.1 Candidatus Stercoripulliclostridium pullicola | reverse complement strand
GTCGTCGAAACCACCGCTAAATGCGGAGAGAAAGTTTCCATTCGTCGTTTCACCCGTTACGAAATGGGCGAAGGGCTGGAGAAGAAAGTCGATAATTTCGCAGAAGAGATCAATGCGGCTGTCGCAAGCATGAAAAAATAATCGATAAACGAGATACTTCGGTATCTCGTTTTTTTTGAGCGGTTATCCGCAAAATACATTCGGAGGCGCATGATGGAAACGAAATACAAAAGGATATTGCTCAAAATATCGGGCGAAGCGCTCGCCGGAGCGAACGGATTCGGACTCGACGAAGAAGTTATCGCGAGTATAGTCAAACAGATAATCTCCGTGCACGAGCTGGGCGTCGACATGGGCATAGTGATAGGCGCCGGTAACTTCTGGCGCGGCAGACAGGGCGATCAGATGGACAGATCAACCGCCGACTATATGGGTATGCTCGCCACCGTATTGAACTGTTTGGCGCTCCAGGACGCGCTCGAGCGCGCAGGCGTCGTAACGCGCGTTATGACCGCTATAAACATCGCGCAGGTTGCCGAGCCGTATATCATTCGCAGAGCGTTAAGGCACCTTGAGAAGGGCAGAGTCGTCATATTCGGAGGCGGCACCGGCAATCCTTACTTTACCACCGACACCACAGCGGCGCTCCGTGCTGCGGAAATCAAAGCGGACGCATTGCTGCTTGCCAAGAACGTGGACGGCATATACGATTCCGATCCGAGGAAAAATCCGGACGCGAAGAAATTCGACGAAATTCCCGCGCTCGAATTCATAGCGCGCGGACTTACCGCTATGGATACTACCGCCGTAAGCCTTTGTATGGACAATCACATTCCCGTCGTCGCTTTCGGACTTAACGAGCGCGACAGCATTCTCAGAGTCGTGACGGGCGAGAAACTCGGCACGGTGATAAGCTGAGCCTAAGACAGAATTACGGAATACGACGCGTTTCTAAACGTGCGATGCGGCGGGCATAGCCCGCCGCTTTCATGTTTATGGCAACTGTATTGACGGTACTTGATTTATATGTTATAATTTTTCCGTATATTTCCGAACAAAACGCGTCAGCCGTTGTCGTTATATCGACATCGAGAGGCGGTTATGAAAAAAACGTATTATAGAAAAACTGCAATACTTCTTGTCGCGACAGTTATCGTGAGCGCATGTCTGCTAATATTTACGGCGTGCGACGGCAGTAAAGTGACAAATCGGGACGATTTCGTGGTCGTGTTAACTTTCAGAAAAGGTTTCTTTTACCTGCATATCGACAGCGGATATCCGAAAAAGGGAGGACCTTTGGGGGATACCAAACACGCCGCATACTTCAAAACCGATAAAGCCACAGCCGACTCCGTTAAAGCCATGCTCGACGAGGTTGCCGACGACGGTGTGGAATACGTCGTTCACGGCGAAAATATATGGGGCAAAGTGCTCTCCGACCGATACGGGCGCTCCGTTGCCATACGTTATGGCGGTAAAAACGACGACGGTACGAGCTTGTATACTGTATATTCTTGCGCGGTGTGGCTTGGAGAGAGTAACGCCTATATTATGGTCCCGTGGCATTTGACGGATCCTAACGCCGAGTGCGTAACGATAAACAGCGACGCTTCGTGTACTATAGAGAATAACGCCGATTTGAGATTCACCGATAACCCCGTGGACGAACTCGTGGAGTTTTACGAATTTAACGGCTATTCCGTCAGCGTGAACGGCAATACGCTCGAAGTCAAGGACAATTACCCCGACGCTATCCGCGAGAACGATTTTCTGAACCGCGAACTTGACGTGCCCGAGGCGATATCCTTTACCGTTACGGTAGGGGAGGGGACGATACGATTCTCGAGTGCGGTAAACGACTAACGCAGAGAATATGTATTTATTATACGGTACGCGCGCCCGAAACGGGCGCGCTATTTTAAGGCGCTTCCGAAGCGCCTTTCGCGGCGAAGCGAGCGACATACCGATTATCGGTAAACCCGTATAAGAAGCGCTGCGGAGGCGCGTCGAGACGTCCTTAACTCGGCGCCTTCAAGCGAAAAAAGAGCGCATAATTCCGCGCGTAAATACGATAAGTCAACGCTCGTGCGAGAAGCGGCGCGTAACGCCGAGAGCGTAAAAACATTCCCGAAATACCGTTCGGATCATCCGCGTAAACTGCTCCCTGCGAACGTAAAAACCCGACGTAAAAACAAACCGCGGAAGCGGTTTATAGAACCGCACGTGCGGGTAAATCGGCCGCTGAGGACGGAGTCTGCGCTACTTTAAACGGCGTTGTAATGAGCGCTTTCGGCGTGCGCTCGGACTACGGCGGCAGAGCGACGCAGACGGTTCAAGCAATAGGGAAGCGGCATATTTCGTTTCCACTCCGTATTCGGCGACGGTTGATGAGGGTGCATTCCGCGCGTTCCGCACCGAAATTTTTGTTACGGAATTTAATATAATGCGTAAAATTTTATGTAGCTATAGCTACCTAATAGTGCTTATTTTCGGAAATTCGGGTGTTTTGCTATCGGATTTTTGTAACATATCCGTTTTAATGCCGTCGGGGCGTTCGCGGGAGCGCGCGGCGGTTCTGAGGCTATATTTAATTTTTATATATATTCTCTTGAAACGCGCGGCGTATTTATGGTAAAATAGGCGTATCAAAATTACGACTACATAAGGAGTTATTATGTCCAAATACGAAGTAACCGAAGTCGCAATGGTTTTCGACGATCTCGAAGAACGCACCGCCAAGACTATTTCCAATCTCCGTACCGAGTTGCAGTCCTTGAGAGCGGGCCGCGCCAATCCGCATATCCTCGACAAAGTGACCGTGCCTTATTACGGCGTAGACACGCCGTTAAATCAAATGGCTAATATCACCGTGCCCGAAGCGAGGATGCTCGTCATCAACGTCTGGGATCAGAGCGCGCTCAAGGCGGTCGAGAAAGCGATCATCGCCGCCAACGTGGGTATCTTCCCCACCAACGACGGTAAAGTGCTGAGAATGGTATTCCCCGAACTTACCGAGGAACGCCGCAGATCGCTCGTTAAAGACGTTAAAGTGGCGGGCGAGAACGCCAAGGTTGCCGTTCGCAATATCCGCAGGGACGCAATAGATCTTCTGCGCGGCTATAAGAAGGATTCCGTCGTTACCGAGGACGATCTTTTCGCGCTCGAGAAGGACGTAGACAAAGCCGTCAACGCCGCGATATCCGATATCGACAAGATCTGCTCCGACAAAGAAACCGAGATAATGTCCGTTTAACGGCTGTAGCGATGGATCATCTTGCCGTAATTCCGGACGGCGGGGGCAGATGGGCTACGGCGCGCAAATTACCGCACGTTAACGGCTATCTTTACGGTATGCGCGCCGTGAGCGACGTCATCGACGCCGCCGACGAACTGAAAATCGGTTGCGTATCTTTCTACGTTTCCAGTATGGAAAACTACAAGCGCGGGGACAGTCTGATTCTCGCGCTGTCTTCCGTTTACGTGGATTATATCGTAAAAACGCTTCTTCCCGTCAGTATCGCACGCAATTACAAATTGTTTTTCGTGGGAGATTACGCCCGTCTTACGCCGGAGCTCATGAGTTGCATTTCGCGCGCCAACGCCGCGACGATCAATAATACCGGCATGACGGTGGCGTTCGTTTTCGCTTATAACGGCATGGAAGAGGTCACCAAAGCTTTCAATTACGTATTCAAGCAGAAGCTCATCAACGCCAATTATACCGAAGCGACCATTGCCGAAGTGGAACCTTATATGTATTCGGCAAGCCTTCCGCCCGTGGACGCCGTGCTCCGTTACGGTAATTGCAGGCGTTTGAGCGGATTTTTGCCGTTCAGATGCACTTACGCCGAGCTTTTTTTCAGCGAAAAGCTTTTCCCCGACGCGGACAAAGGAGATATTTACGACCTTGTGAAAGAGTATAAGAAAATCAAACGAAATTTCGGAGATCTGAGATGAAAGTATTGAAAAGAACATTAACAGGCGTCATATTGCTCGCCGTTCTGCTGGGGTTCATTTTCCTCACGGGACTGTGGGGCGGGAAAGGGCAACCCTTTTTCGACGCTCTGCTTATAGTGGTGCTCGCCGTCGCCGCTTACGAAATGATAGTCGCGGTCAAGGCAAAAGGTTATCGCGTGATACTCACCCCCGTATGCCTCGCCGTGGTAGCGGCTTACCCGATGACCGTTTTTTTGGGTTACGTCGGCTTCGCCGTGCTTATGGCGGTATGCCTCGCGCTCGCTTTCTGCATTTTTATCTTTGATAAAAAAGTTACGCTGAAAGATATGCTTATGACGTCTTTCGTCATACTTTATCCCGTAGCTCCGATAATCCTCGCGATGCAGCTTACCGCCGCTTACGGTATGATACCGCTCCTTATCGCCGCCGCGTCAGCGATGCTCTCCGACGCGATAGCTTATTATGCGGGAAGCGCGATCGGGGGACCCAAGATTTTCCCGACCATAAGCCCCAAAAAGACTTACGCCGGTTCGATAATAGGACTTATCGGCGGCGCCGCGGGCGCTATGATTGTTTACGCCATGTTCGAAGTGGCTCCGCTCCCAGTGAACGCTCCCGTTAAATTCTCGGAAGTGTTCCCGGACACCTATATCCTTTTCTACTGTCTTATCGGCACCGCCATAGCGGTGGTTGCGGAAGTGGGGGATCTGTTCGCTTCGCGTATCAAGCGCGAACTCGAGATCAAAGACTTTTCGCGCCTTTTGGGAAGCCACGGCGGGCTGCTTGACAGGCTCGACAGCATCATATTCGCCGTGGTCTTCATGTCGATAGTCATGGCGTTCCTGCCGTTATGAGCGGTAACGCAAAGCGCGTCGCCGTGCTCGGCGCAAGCGGCTCCATAGGCGGAAGCGTACTCGACGTTCTCGACCGTTACGGCGAGGAATTGGGGCTGGAAATAGTCTTGCTTTCCGCAAGGAATAGAGGCAGGGAGCTTTACGACAGATTCCGCGACAGAAAAGTCACCGTTATTTCGGACGACAATTTCGGTGCTCACGGCACTGCCGCGCACGTCAAAGGCACGGAAGCGCTGTCGAAGCCCGAAACCTACGAAAACGTCGACATAGTGGTAAACGGAATAGGCGGGATAGGCGGAACGTTACCCTCTTTCGCCGCCGTTGAGGCGGGCGCCAAACTCGTAACGGCGAATAAAGAAAGCATAGTCGCGGCGGGTAAAATGCTCCTCAAAAGGGCAAAGGAAAGATCCGTACCCGTGATACCGGTGGATTCCGAACATTCGGCGGCGTTCCAATGTTTGCTCGGAGAGGACGCGGGAAGCGTCGAAAAAATAATACTTACCGCTTCGGGCGGCGCTTTTCGCGATATGAGCGCGGAAGAAATAGCGCGTACCCGCGCCGCGGACGCCTTGAAGCACCCTAACTGGAAAATGGGCGTAAAAGTCACCGTCGATTCCGCGACCCTCATGAATAAAGGGCTCGAAGTAATAGAAGCGAAAAGACTTTTCGGAGTACAAAACGTAGATATCGTCGTGCATAGGGAAAGCGTGATACACGCGCTCGTTCAGTTCAAGGACGGCACTTCGAAACTCTGCATGTCGCCGCCCGACATGCGTATCCCCATTCAATATGCGCTTACTGCGCCCGTAAGGCGTGAGGTGTTCGCGGGAGACGCGCAAGCCGTGCCCAAAGGTTTCGAGGCGCTTTCGGGACTTACGTTTTCGAAACCGGATCTCGTGAGGTTTCCCTGCCTGAAGCTCGCGCTCGAAGTAGCGCGCGGTGACTCCGAATATAACGGCGCAGTGCTGTGCGCGGCGGACGAAGCCGCCGTTTCGCTGTATATGTGCGGCGCGATAGGCTTTTACGGTATAAACGAGGTCGTTTCGGACGCGCTCGACGCTTTTGCGGGCGGTAAACTTTCCGCTCCCGAAGAATTAACGAGTATCGAAAGCGAGGTAGGGGAATATATTTTAGAGAAATACGGAGGGATCGGATGCTCTTAGCCGCCTCATTTGAACAGGTGATGACTACCATAGGCTACGTTCTGCTCGCGCTTTGCGCGCTGATGTTTATGGTCGTCATCCACGAACTCGGGCACTACCTCGCGGGTAAACTGCTCGGCTTCAAAATAAACGAATTCGGCATAGGTTTCGGACCGCCGATATTCAAGCGTACCAATAAGAAAACGGGGGAAGTCTTCACTATCCGTCCCATTCCGCTCGGCGGTTTCTGCGCCTTCGAAGGCGAGGACGACGCCGAAAACAAAAATCCCGCCGCTTTCGAAAATCAACCGCCGTGGAAAAGGTTGATAGTACTTTTTTCGGGCGCGTTTTTCAATCTTGTATCGGGTTGGATAATCATAGTTATATTTTTCTCCGCTTACGGACAGGTGCTTCCCGAAGTGGTCAACGTTTACGCGGATTCTCCCAACGCCGCCGTGCTCGAAGAAGGCGACGTTTTCCTGAAAGTCGGCGGTAAACAAATGAACGTTCTCATGGCGGAGGACGCCACGAAAATGTTCTCGGAAGCGGGCGATACCGTCGAAACGGTGGTATTGCGCGACGGTAAGCGAGTTACGATCACTTTGAGCAAAGGAACCTGCGTAGCAGGTACCTACGACGCGGACGGTAATTTCACTCCAACGGTCAACGAGGAAACCGGCGAAGTCGAAACTTATTACGGTTTCGGTTTCACTTCGGTGTCGTATGCGGTCAAATTGCCCTTTTTCCTTGCGCTCGGAAGATCGTTTTCGTTCATGTTCTTCCTCGTTTACAAGATCCTTGCCATTCTCGGAAGTCTTATCACGGGACAGATAGCGTTGAATACCGTAGGCGGTCCCGTCACGACCATTACCGTCATGACGCAGGCGGCAAGCAGCGGTTTCGCGACGTTCTCTTACGTTATATGTCTTATATCCGCAAACCTTGCGGTAATGAATCTGTTGCCGATACCGGCGCTCGACGGTTCGAGAATGCTTTTCTGCCTTATCGAATGGATATTCCGTAAGCCGATAAACAAAAAGGTCGAAGCGGTTTTGCATACGGTGGGGTTCGTGTTGATATTCGCATTCGCTATTTTTGCGGACATATTCCAGTTCGTGACCTGAGGAGGACGGTAGTTTACTTATGACGAAACAGGTAAAAGTCGGTAACGTAGCGATAGGCGGAGGGGCGCCCGTGAGTATACAGTCGATGACCAATACCCTTACGAGCGACTACGAAGCCACGATAAGACAGACCGAAGCGCTCGCCGCGGCGGGCGCGGAACTTGTGCGCGTATCCGTTCCGGACTTCGATAGCGTCTCTTCGCTCCGAAAACTTGCGCGGAACGCATCCGTACCGATTATCGCGGACATACATTACGATCATAAACTCGCCTTGGCGTCGATAGACGCGGGCGCAAGCAAAATACGCGTAAATCCCGGGAATCTCGGTCCCGAAGGAGTGAAAGAGGTTGCCAGACTCGCTGCGGAACGCAGGATACCCGTACGGGTAGGCGTCAACGCGGGTTCGTTGGACGGTATGCGCTCGGCGCGAGCGCTAGCCGAACTCGCTTGCGACAACACAAAGATTTTCGAGGACGCGGGCTTATGCGATCTCGTGCTCGGGGTCAAATGTTCTGACGTAAGACGCACGGTCGCGGCATACCGCGAGCTTCACGCGATGTGCGATTATCCGTTGCACATAGGGCTCACGGAGGCGGGCACGGCAACCAAAGGCGCGATACGTTCGGCAGTGGCTATAGGCGCGCTTCTTCTGGACGGCATAGGAGATACCGTGCGCGTATCTCTTGCGGGCGATCCCGTGAAAGAGATAGCCGTAGCCAAGGATATACTTCGTTCGGCGGGACTCCGTTCGGGAGCGAGAGTCGTCGCCTGTCCCACGTGCGCGAGGACGCAGATACCCGTCGAGGAACTTGCCGAAAAGGTGGAATACGCACTCGGCGACGTCGATTTCGATCTGCGCGTCGCGGTGATGGGGTGCGCCGTGAACGGCATCGGCGAAAGCAAGGACGCCGATATCGGCGTATGCGGCGGGAAAGAAAGGTCCGTGCTTTTCATGCGCGGCAAGCAATACAAAACCGTGGCTAATTCCGACGTCGCGGAGGAACTTAAGAAAATGTTAGAGGTGTATCGTGGATAGCGGCGGTTCGTACGGCGCGTTCTCTTACGTTTTGGAACAGGCGCTCGACGAGAACGAAAGGATCTTCAAATTTACGGGCGCGGTGCTCAACGAGCGCGAAGAGGTGATCATCACGTTGCTTGTGGCGGCGGGAGATTACGACGCGAAGCTGAACGACGGTTTGCGCGCAAAAGTGGAGAAGATAGTGCGCGAAATAGTGCCTGCGGCATACGTCGTGCACGTTGTTTACAGGAAAACGGATACCGACGAAAGATTTATCCGCGAAAAGATATTCGGTTATTTTTACGATTCGAGCCCTATAATGACGGCGAAAATAAAGGACGCGCCGTTAAACGTGGAGATCGGTTTCGGCACGGTGAAAGTGAGCATAGGGCTTCCTCCGGACGTATTCAGCTACGCCAAAAGCGGCGAACTGGACAAAAACCTCGCGGAATATCTAGAAACTCAGATAATAGAGCACGTGGAAGTGGAGTTCTACAGGACGGAAAACAATCCTGCGGTTTCGCGTAAAAAGATACGCAAGATCGAATCCGTCCGTCCGTCGATACGGCTTGCGGACGTGACCGTCGTGGTGCCGCTTATCGGCGCGATAGCGAAAAAGCCCGCTTACATAACCGACGTAGGCTCCAAAGAAAGCGACAGCGTGACCGTGTGCGGCAAAGTCGTCGCCGTGGAGGAGCGCAAAACGCAGGCGGGTAAGGAATATTTCCGCTTCACGTTGGACGACACTACGGGGAAGATCGAATGTCTTTTCTTTTCGAGGTTTCCTTCTCAGATAGAGCGGCTCAGGACGTACCTTCTGCAGGACGTGTGCGCCGTAGCCGAAGGCAATCTCAAAATGGACGAGCGTTCCGCAAAGCACGTCATGTTCGTAAGGAAGATATCGACTTGTACGATAGATTACGCAAGTATTCGTACCGACGTGGCGTATAAAGAGGTGCCGGAAGAATATTATACGGTAGAACCCTCGGATTATACCGAGAGCGAACAGGGAAGTATGTTCGAAGAAGAGGGCGAGCTTCCCGAACTTCTCAAAGGGAAGATAGTCGTATTCGACCTGGAAACCACCGGGCTTTCGCCCACGGCTTGCGAGATAATAGAGATCGGCGCGGTGCTCATGGAAGACGGAGTGATGAAATCGGTATTTTCCACTTTGGTTAATCCGGGCACGCACATTCCGGAGGAAACTTCCGCGGTCAACCATATTTACGACGAGGACGTGGCTGACGCGCCGTCTTTCGAGGACGTGGTAGGGGATTTCTATAAATTTGCATACGGCGCAACGCTTGCCGCGCACAACGCGCCTTTCGATATGAGCTTCCTTACCTATCACGCCGTTAAATATCTTTACAATTTCGACAATCCCGTAATTGACACCCTTCCGCTTGCGCGGAAAGTCATTAAGCGCGACAGAGGGGTCAATCTCGGCGCGTTATGCGAACGTTTCGGTATAGACCTCACCAATGCCCACCGTGCCGTTCACGACGCCGTAGCGACCGCAAAAGTCCTTAAAGTGCTCGCCAAATTGGACGAACGGTGAATTTAACGTGAAAGTTCCATAGAGTTAAGGGAGCCCCGTTGACAAACGTGCGCGTGCGGGGTAAACTGTAATCGGAATTATGAAACGAAGGTTGTTGATCGTACTGCTTGCCGCTGTCGCAGTCTGCCTTCTGCTTACGACGCTCACGGCTTGTAAAAACGGGAGCGACGGTAACACGACTTATATTATTTCTTTCAATACCGACGGCGGCAGCGAAGTCCAAAGCATAATATTAAAAGCCGGGGAGCGCATAGAGCTTCCCGATCCGCCTACGAAAGACGGATACGTTTTCACGGGTTGGTACAACGACCGCGAGTGTAAGCGCCCCGTCAATACGGCGGTTTTCAAAGCTAACGGCAACATGACGATTTTTGCGGGCTGGGAGAGCGTCGAAACCTACCCGCACGCCATCACCGTAGAAAAATATGCCGAAGGCACGGTAAATCTTCTCTCGCCCGTCGAAAGCAGAGCGCCTATGGGTACCGAGGTCACGGTTTCGGTGACTCCGTCGAGCGCGTACGAAATAGCTTCGGGCGGCGTAGTCGCGGTAGGCGCTTCGACGACCACCGTTCTCGAACACGGATCCGGAAACCAATATACTTTCGTAATGCCCGCGGAACCGGTCACAATCAAAGTAACTTTCACACTCCGCTCGCACACCGTATCCGTATATCCGTATACTTATAACGGAACCGTCGCGTTGGGTACCGACTCGGCGAAACGGGGCGATATCGTCACGGTTCGCGCCATTCCCGATTACGGTTACAGGTTGGTAGAAATGTATATGTTCGCCTCTTCCGAGGGCTCTCGCGTTACGATTAACGACAATTATTTCGTTATGACCGATTCGAACGTGCTGGTAGGAGCGGAATTCGCGCCTATAGATTACGACACGCTGTATTCTGTGGATTGCGAAAGCCGCGGTAACGGCGAGCTAATTCTCGAAACCGACAGCTCCGCGGCGGGTCTTTTCGTCAAGTTCGAAGTAAAACCCGAAGAAGGCAGCCG
>JADINF010000064.1 GCA_017694145.1 Candidatus Stercoripulliclostridium pullicola | reverse complement strand
TATAGTGCGCTATACTTATCTATATTTATGTGGAAAAATTCCCTATGGGAACTGCGGAAAAGGAAACGCCTTTTCCGTTCTTAACTCAAGTATTACACCAGCTCGATTATGCACATCGCGGCGTCGTCGCCTCTGCGGTTAGCCATTCTGACGATGCGGGTGTAACCGCCCTTAGTTCCGAGCTCCTCGGCGCGCTTGGCGTACTTGGGAGCAAGTTCGCGGAAAAGCTTCTCCACGAGAGGATGTTTGATGTCGGCGGTACGCTTTTTGAAATCCGCTTTCTTCTCTTTATCCGCCTGCACTTCCTGAAGGTCCTCGAGTTCCGCCATCATCTTACGGCGAGCGGCGAGCTTCTTCGGTCCGTCGTTGACGAAAGTGACGTCGATCTTCTCGTCCTTCTGGTTGAGCTTCTGCTTCGTCACGGTCACGGTGTCCTCGTAAGTGTTCACGGCGAGAGTGATCATCTTCTCCGCTACCTTGCGCACTTCCTTCGCCCTCTCGACGGTGGTTTCGATCCTGCCGTGCCACAGCAGTTCGGAAGCCTGACTGTATACTAATTGGACTCTCTGGTCCGTTCTTTTACCTAACTTTCTTGCTTGTGCCATTTTAACTAACTCCTTTAATCATCCTTATTGCTGAGGCTCAGTCCCATACTTTCGAGCTTACGGATGACTTCGTCCAGGGATTTTCTGCCGAGGTTCTTGACCTTCAGCATATCGTCTTCGCTCTTCTTCACGAGATCTTCGACCGTGAATACGCCTGCGCGTTTCAGGCAGTTCAAAGGTCTTACGGAAAGCTCCAGTTCCTCGATGCTCATGCTGAGCGCCTTGGACTGCTTGTCGTCGTCGCGCGAAACCAGTATCTCTCTCGAATCCATATCCTCTACGAGGTTGATGAAAAGTTTGAGATGGTCGCCCATAACTTTGGCGGCGAGGGAAATGACCTCTCTGGGACTTGCCGCCGCGTTGGTCTTGACGTTGACTCTGAGCTTATCGTAATCGATGGACTGACCTACGCGGGTGCTCTCCACTTCGTAGCTTACCGCCACTACGGGAGAATACAGCGAATCGATAGGTATGTAGCCGATGGGAGCCTGAGGTATTTTGTTGTCCTTGGCGGAAACGTAGCCTCTGCCTACGCCTACGGTGAGCTCCATATTGAGGGTAGCGCCCTCCTCTATGGTGCAGATGTATGCGTCGGGGTTCATGACCTCGATCCCGGTGGGGAAATCGATGTCCGCCGCGCTTATAACGCCGGGGGTGCTGCGGATCAAAGTAACGGTGGTATCCGTGAATTCGTCGGGATTAAGCACTTTGATAGCGAGCTCTTTGAGGTTGAGAATAATGTCCGCCACGTCTTCGCGTACTCCGGGCACGGTGCTGAATTCGTGCTTGACGCCTTCGATCTTTATGCCGCGGATAGCCGCTCCGGGGAGCGCCATACTGAGTACTCTGCGAAGGCAGTTACCGATGGTGATACCGTATCCCCTCTCAAGAGGTTCGACGGTGAACGTCGCCTGGTCGCCTTTGGCGCTTTCTTCAATAGTAATTTTGGGTTTGAAGAGTTCCAACATTGTCTATCCTCCTTACTCGCTTACTTCGAGTACAACTCGACGATCATATGCTCTGCGATGGACAGGTCGACGTCCTCACGAGTGGGCATAGCCTCTACCTTGCCGGTAAGGGTCTCGGTGTCGAAGCTGAGCCACTTGGGAAGATTGGCGATCTTGGCGCCTTTGAGCTCTACGAAAAACGCTTTCTCCTTTTTGGTGTCTTTGACGGCTATGACGTCGCCTTCGCTCACGAGGTAGGAAGGAATATTAACGGTCTTGCCGTTGACGGTGATGTGTCCGTGGTTGACGAGCTGTCTGGATTGAGCACGGGAAGAACCGATGCACATACGGTACACTACGTTATCGAGCCTTCTCTCTATAAGAATGAGCATGTTTTCGCCGGTAACGCCGCGCATTTTTTCAGCCATTTCATAGTACATATGGAATTGCTTCTCCATAAGACCGTACGCTCTCTTGGCTTTCTGCTTCTCGCGGAGCTGAACGCTGTAAGCGGTGGCTTTTTTACGACCGGCGCCGTGTTGTCCGGGAGGGGTGAGACGCTTGTCGAGGGCGCACGCGGCGCTCAGGCATCTGTCGCCTTTAAGAAATAATTTGCAACCTTCACGTCTGCAAAGCTTGCAAACGGGTCCTGTATATCTTGCCATTTTCGTATCCTCCTAATTACAGTCTTCTGCGTTTGGGCGGGCGGCAGCCGTTGTGAGGTATGGGAGATACGTCCTGTATCTTCGTGACCTCGATCTCCGCGACCTGCATCGCGCGGATAGCGGATTCTCTGCCTTGTCCCGGTCCTTTGACGTACACTTCCACTTTGCGGATGCCGTGCTCTTTAGCGGCTTTCGCTGCGTCCTCGGCTACGAGCTGAGCGGCGTAGGGAGTGGATTTGCGGCTGCCCTTGAGACCGAGCTTGCCTGCGGACGACCAGCTGATGGTGTTACCGTCCAAGTCTGTAAAAGTTACGATGGTATTGTTAAAGGAAGCGTGAATGTGCACCTGACCTTTCTCGATGTGCTTAAGGTCCTTCCTTCTCTTGATCTGACTTCTTCTGACTGCCATTTCTTATCGTCCTCCTGCTTACTTCTTCGAGCGACCGACCGTACGTTTCTTGCCTTTACGCGTACGAGCGTTCTGCTTGGTGCTCTGTCCGCGGACAGGCAGTCCCTTTCTGTGTCTTACTCCGCGGTAGCAACCGATTTCCATAAGACGTTTGATATCGAGCATCACGTCGCGTCTAAGATCACCTTCGACGTGAAGATTGTTTTCGATATAATCACGGATCTTGACGATCTGCTCTTCGGTCAAATCCTTTACACGGGTGTCGGGATCGATTCCCGTTTCGGCAAGCAACTTCTTCGAAGTCGTAAGCCCGATGCCGTATATGTACGTGAGACCGATTTCAACTCTCTCTTCACGGGGTAAATCTACACCTGCTATACGAGCCATTTAGTAACCTCCAACATAATCTATTTGTAATATCTATGCCCAATCGCCGGGTTAAACCGGAATAGAATGCCTCCCGGTTCAGCCGCCCCGACGACATTTGTCTTCAAGACGGGATATTCTTTACATACGCACGCGCGCGCTTTACCGCGTGCTTTGATATTGTATCATACAACAACTCTTATACGCAAACGAATTGCGCATAAAAGTTGTCGTTTTTCCGATAAAATCTCATCGGGCTTACGTATCAGCCCTGTTTTTGTTTATGGTTAGGATACTTGGAGCAGATAACCATAACTTTGCCGTTTCTCTTGATGATCTTGCACTTGTCGCACATGGGTTTGACAGAAGGTCTGACTTTCATTGCTGTATCTCCTATTTCGATTAGTTTTTACTGCGGTAAACAATTCGTCCGTTGTTGAGGTTGTAAGTACTCATCGCAACTTTCACGTTGTCGCCCACGTAAACTTTGATGTTGTTCACACGCATTTTGCCGGCGAGATACGCCGTGATAACGTGTCCGTTGGTGAGCTTGACTTTGAAGGTAGTCGCGGGCAATACTTCTATAACGGTGCCCTCTACTTCGATTGTGTCGTCCTTAGACATACTGAACTCCTTGTTTATTTTTTATATCGAGCCGTTGTAGGCGCGGAGCGCGCTCCTTACCTCGGCGTCGAATATCTTTTTACCCTCGGCAAGCTTGTCCGCTATCTTCACGATAACGTCGCCTTGGGGTTTGAGGTGTTTGATCTTTTTAAGTTTCGGTTTGTCCACTCTGCGGAGATCGCCGTCGGCTATGGTCACGTATTCGTCGTCCACTATTTCGATCACTACGTAGAACCTGCCGGCGTCTCTTCCCGATCTCGAGAAAACTACCGAACCTAACGCGATGCTTTTCATAATCACAAAGTAAGTATTTCCACGCCTTCGGGACGTATGACTACGGTGTTCTCGTAATGCGCGGAAGGCTTGCCGTCGGCTGTGAATACCGTCCAGTCGTCCCCTTCAACCTGCATCACCTTGCGGGTGCCGAGGTTGATCATCGGCTCTATGGCGAGAGTCATATTCGCCGCAAGCCTCATGCCTCTGCCCGGTACGCCGTAATTGGGAACGCTGGGGTCTTCGTGAACGGTGGCTCCTATGCCGTGACCTACAAGCTCTCTCACCACTCCGTAACCGCGGGCTTCGGCGTGCTTCATTATGGCGGCGCCGAGATCTCCGAGCCTTACGCCCTCTTTGAGGATAGACACGCCCTTGAAGAAGCACTCCTCGCAACAATCCTTAAGAGCCGCCTTCTCCGCGGAGATTCTGCCGATACCCACGGTGCGAGCGGCGTCGGTATGGAAACCGCCTACGCCCACTCCGGCGTCGATCTTAAGGAGCATGCCTTCCTCGAGCACTCTGTCCCCGGGGATACCGTGGACTATCTCGTCGTCAATCGAAAGGCAAAGAGTCGCGGGGAAACCGCCGTATCCCAGAAAGGACGGGACCGCATTGTTACGTTTGATGTAGTCGTACGCTATCGCGTCGAGCCGCCTCAAGGTGACTCCCGGCTTGGCGTTGTCGGAAACGAGTCTTAACACGTCGCGGAGTATTACCCCCGCTTTTCTCATAAGATCTATTTCCTGTTCGCTTTTGATAGTTACCATTTCGCCGAAACCTTCTTTAACTAAGGATTAACCGAGTATCGATTTGATCTCTTCGAACACTTCGTCGACGCTTTTCGCGGCGTCCACGTTGACGAGAACGCCCCTTTTCGCGTAAAAGTCCTGAAGCGGCGCGGTGGTCTTTTCGTAGACGGCAAGACGGTTGAGAATTATCTCCTCTTTATCGTCGTCGCGCACGAAAAGCGTGGCTCCGCACTTATCGCATATCGGCGAAGGATGGGTGGAAACGTGATAGGTTTCACCGCAAACGCAACTGCGTCTGCCGCCCAGTCTTGCTATGACCGTGGCGGGATCGACCACGAAGTTGATAACGTAGTCGACTTTGGTGAGTTTCTCGAGCGCTTCCGCCTGAGGGATGCTGCGGGGGAACCCGTCGAGAAGAAAGCCCTTCTTGCAATCTTCTTCGGCGAGTCTCGCCGCCACTATGCGCACCACCACGTCGTCGGGGACGAGCTGTCCTTTATCCATAAAGCTCTTGGCGTAAATACCTATCTCGGTACCGCGCGCTATATTGGAGCGGAAAGCGTCGCCCGTCGAAATGTGGGGTATGCCGTAGTACTCTTTCAATTTAGCCGCCTGGGAGCCTTTACCTGCGCCCGGCGCTCCTAAAAGAATTATGTTCATTATTTCAGGAAGCCTTTGTTGTTCTTAACGAGCAACTGACTTTCAAGCTGTTTCTGGAACTCGAGAGCCACGGAAACGACTATCAGCAAGCCCGTTGCGCTGAAGGCGTTACCGAATCCGAGGTTACGGAATCCGGGTACCTGCTGGAGGATCAGAGTAGGAATGAGCGCGATGAAGGCGAGGAACAGAGCCCCGAAAAGCGTCAGCCTGTTATTGATCTTCCTGAGATAATCGCTCGTGGCTCTGCCGGGACGGATACCGGGAAGGAATCCGCCGTTCTGCTGGAGCATACGCGCGACGTCGTCGGGATTGAACTGTATCTGAGCGTAGAAGTAGGCGAAGAAGATAATCAGTATGAACATTATGGGAGCATAGAGATTACCGTTGGTGCCGAGCCATTCCGACCACACGAGTCCGAACTGAGTGTCTTCCCATCCGCCGAACTGAATGATCATCTGCGGGAACATGATAAGGCTCGACGCAAAGATTATCGGCATAACGCCCGAAGCGTTGACTTTGAGCGGTATATGGGTGGACTGTCCGCCGTACATTTTGTTACCTTTGACCTGTTTGGCATACTGAACCTGTATCTTGCGGTCCGCCATATCGACGAAAACGATAATGAAGAACAACAATACCACAAGGAGCAGGAAGCCTAACAGATACCACAGACCGGAGGTATCGCCCGCTTTGATCTCGGCGGGGATGGTGCCGGTCATGGCTCCCCAGATGGAAGTTCCGAGGGAGGATATGATACCGATGAAGATTATGAGCGAGGTGCCGTTACCGATACCGTACTCGGTAATACGTTCCGCAAGCCACATAACGAGGGAAGATCCGCCGACGAGGATGATGACGATGAAGATCATCGTGAACACCATATCGGTCTGATTTTCCGCGTCGCCGGTAAAGACGGGAATGATGGAGTCTTTCCACAGGAACATAACGCCTATCGCCTGAATGAGGGCGAGCAATACCGCAGCGTATCTGGTGTACTGAGTGAGTTTTTTGCGGCCTTCTTCACCCTCTTTGCTCAATTTCTCGAGCTTGGGGATAATAAGCGTCAACAGCTGCATGATAATGAAGCTGTTGATGAAGGGCACGATGCCTAACGCGAATATAGTTCCGTAAGTAAAAGCGCTACCGGTGATAGCAGACAGCATCAGGGTGAAGTCGGTCTGACTGACGCCGGCGAATATCGACGCGGAATCGAGCCCGGGAATGGGTACGAAACAGCCGACGCGGTACACAAGAATAAGCGCGAAAGTGATGAGCATCTTCTTGCGTATATCGGGCGACAGGAAAGCGTTTTTAATAGTTTGGAACATTAAATTACCTCTACTTTACCGCCTGCTTTCTCGATTTTTTCCGCAGCGGATTGGGTGAATTTCTTAGCCTGTACGGTCAGCTTCTTGGTGAGTTCGCCGTTGCCGAGCACTTTGAGACCGTAGGGACGGATCTTACCGATGAGTCCTGCGTCCGCGAGCAATTCGGCGGTGATCACGGTGCCGTCGGCAAAGTTATCGAGAACGCCGACGTTGACGGTGGTATATTCCGCGGAGAAGTGATTTTTGAAACCTCTCTTGGGAACTCTTCTGGTGAGGGGCATCTGTCCGCCTTCGAATCCGGGACGAACGCCGCCACCCGATCTTGCCCATTGTCCTTTGTGACCTTTGCCGCTGGTTTTGCCGAGCCCGGAGCCTATTCCTCTGCCCAGTCTTTTAGCGGGAGTTACCGCACCTTCTGCGGGAGCTAATGTATGCAATTTCATGTCGCTGCCTCCTACTTAACGTCTTCCACGCGCACGAGGTGGGATACTTTGAATATCATACCGCGGATCACGGGGTTGTCGTCGTGAATTTTGCTCGCGCCGACCTTGTTGAGACCGAGCGCTTTGACGTTTGCCTTCTGGTTCTCAAGGCAACCTATAGTACTTTTAATAAGCGTGACTTTGATCTGTGCCATTGTAAACCTCCTTAACCGATGATTTCCTCAACGGTCTTGCCGCGCAGAGCCGCGTACTCCTCGGCGGTCTTGAGCATTTTGAGACCGGCGATGGTGGCTTTGACGCTGTTGATGGGGTTATTGGTGCCGATGCACTTGGTACGGATGTTGGCGATACCGCTGACCTCGAGTACCAGACGGACGGCGCCGCCCGCTATAACGCCGGTACCTTCTTCGGCGGGAAGCATAAGAACTTTGCCTCTGCCGTAAACGCCGGTGACCGCGTGCGGTATGGTCCTGTCTTTGGTGGAAATCGTGAACATAGCCTTCTGGGCGGCTTTGGTAGCCTTCTCGATAGCTTCGGGAACTTCCGCGGCTTTGCCCATTCCGGCGCCCACTCTGCCTTTGCCGTCGCCCACTACCACGAGGGCTGCAAAGCGCATATTGCGTCCGCCCTTAACAACCTTGGTAACGCGGTTGACGGATACGGTCTTTTTGATGAGATCGTCCTTGGGCTCTCTGTTGAATCTCTCTCTGTCGTTTCTTGCCATAGTTGTTCTCCTCTATTATTCGGCTTCTTTCGCGCCGATTGCGAGACCGGCTTTCCTCGCGCCGTCGGCAAGAGCCGCTACGCGTCCGGTGTAAAGGTATCCTCCGCGGTCGAATACGACCTTGGTGATACCGGCTGCGAGAGCTTTCTTCGCTACCGCTTCGCCAACGATACCGGCGGCTTCGACCTTGGTCTTGCCCTTCACCGCTTCGGCGATGTCTGCCTGCTGAGTGTTGGCAGCCACGATGGTCTTGCCCGCTACGTCGTCGATAACCTGTGCGTAAATGTTCTCGAGCGATCTGTACACGCAAAGACGGGGAGTCTCGGCGGTGCCTTTGAGATAATTACGAAGCCTTCTATGTCTTTTCTGCCTGACAGCATTCTTATTGGGTTTCTTAAACATATTATTTCAGTCCTCCTATTTTCCTGCGGTCTTGCCTTCCTTGCGGAGTATGGTCTCATCCTTGTACTGGATGCCGTATCCGTGATAAGGCTCGGGCTTGCGAATGGCTTTGATGTCCGCGGCGAATTGTCCCACTTTCTCCTTGTCGATACCTTTGACGGATATCTCGGTGGGAGAAACGACTTCGACTTTGAGTCCTTCGGGAGCGATAACGTCGACGGTGTGGCTGTAGCCTACGGAAAGCACGACTTTGTTGCCCTGCGCAACCGCTTTGTAACCTACGCCGTTGATGATGAGGTTCTTGGAATAGCCCTTCTCGACGCCTACCACCATGTTGTGGATAAGCGCGCGGTACAGACCGTGAGCGGCTTTGACGTTCTTCGCTTCGCTGGCGCGTTTGACGTGAACTTCGCCGTTAGCGACTTCCACGGAGATCTTGTCGTTCTCGATCTTCTGAGTAAGGGTTCCGAGGGGACCTTTGACGGTGACTACGCCGGCGGCGTAATCGACGCTGATGCCCTGATTGAGTTTGATGGGTGCTCTACCTATTCTCGACATGGTTCCACCTCCTACCAAACGTAAGCGAGTACTTCGCCGCCCGCTCCGAGAGCGCGGGCTTTCTTATCGGTCATAACGCCTTTGGAAGTGGATATGATCGCGATACCGAGACCGCCGAGGACCTTGGGAAGCGCGTCGGACTTGGCGTAAACGCGGAGTCCGGGCTTGGAAATCTTCTTGAGTCCGTTGATAACTTTCTCTTTATTGGCGGTGTATTTGAGTTCAATGTGTATAACGTCCTGGGGCTGACCTTCGGTTTTCACGACGGTCGCGCTCTTGACGTAGCCTTCTTCAACCAATATCTCCGCGATGGCGGCTTTGATCTTCGAGGCGGGAACGTCTACGCTCTCCTTCCTCGCGGTAAGCGCGTTACGGATGCGGGTAAGCATATCGGCAATGGGATCTGTTAAAGTCATGTCTGTACCTCCTACCAACTGGCTTTGCGGACGCCGGGGATCTCTCCTTTGTACGCGAGCTCTCTGAAGCAAATTCTGCAAATTCCGTATTTGCGCAGTACCGCGTGAGGTCTGCCGCAAATGGAGCAACGGGTGTACTCCCTGGTGGAGAACTTCTGCTTCTTTTTCTGTTTATTTTTCAATGCTGTTTTTGCCATAAGTAACAACCTCCTACTTCATGAAAGGCATTCCGAGCAGTCTAAGGAGCTCTTTAGCCTCTTCGTCCGTTTTCGCGGTGGTGGTGATGCACACGTCGAAACCTCTTACCTTTTCGACCTGGTCATAAGCTATTTCGGGGAATATGAGCTGTTCTTTGACGCCCATCGAATAGTTGCCCCTGCCGTCGAAAGAGTTACCGGAAATACCTTTGAAGTCACGTACGCGGGGGAGCGCGATGGATACGAGCTTGTCGAAGAAGAACCACATTCTGTCCCTGCGGAGAGTGACCATGGCGCCGACCTGCTGACCTTCGCGGACTTTGAAGTTCGCTACGGAGTTCTTCGCTTTGGTGGGCACGGACTTCTGTCCGGCGATCTTTTCGAGTTCTTCGGTCGCGAGCTGCATGCTCTTGGAGTTGTCCTTGATGTCGCCGAAGCGCATGTTGAGAACGATCTTCTCCACTTTCGGAACTTCCATAACGGTCTTGTAGCCGAAAGTTTTGATGAGCGCGGGAACTACTTCCTCTTTGTATTTGATCTGCATTCTGCTGACTTCCTTGACGGGAGCCGCATCGTTAGTTTTTTCCACTTTTTTAGCCATAGTGATTACGCCTCCTTATTCTCGGTCGTCGCTTCAGCCTTGGGAGCGGCTTTCTTTCTTACGGCGCTCTTGGCAGCCTTCGCGGCTTTGGCTTTAGAAGCCTTCTTGGTCACGAGCGTCGCGCCGCACTTCTTGCAGTAACGCACTTTCTTGCCGTCCTCTTCGCGGTATCCCACGCGGGTGGGCTTGCCGCAAGCGGAGCACACGGGCATGACGTTGCTGGCGTCCACGCTGCCGGGCTGTTTGATGAGTCCGCCTTTGTCGCTCGCTTTACGCGCCTTGACAGCCTTGGTATTGACGGTCAGGAGCCCGTCGCCTTCGATAAGCACGCGGTGCTTCTCGGCGTTAACGGCGGTGACCTGCGCGGTCTTACCCTTGTCTTTACCGGCGATGATCATAACATAATCGTCTTTTTTAACACTGAGTTTTGCCATTGTTCTTCTCCTTAAAGCACTTCGGGTGCGAGGGATATGATCTTCATGTAATCTTTATCTCTCAGCTCTCTCGCAACAGGTCCGAAGATACGCGATCCGCGGGGCTGTTTCTGGTTGTCGATGATGACCGCGGCGTTATCGTCGAATTTGATGTGGGTACCGTCCTTGCGCATGATGCCTTTATGGGTCCTCACGATAACTGCCTTGACGACGTCGCCTTTCTTGACGGTGCCGCCGGGGATAGCGGTCTTGACGGACGCGATGATAACGTCGCCGATGTTGCCGCTTCTCACGTAGGAGCCGCCCAACACGCGAATGCACATTATCTCTTTCGCGCCGGAGTTATCTGCTACTTTCAATCTGGTTTGAGGTTGTATCATTTCCTGCCTCCTTACTTAGCCTTCTCGATGATGGTGACAAGGCGCCAATTCTTCTCCTTGGAGAGCGGACGGGTTTCCGCTACTTCGACTTTGTCGCCGATACCGCACTCGTTGTTCTCGTCGTGAACTTTGAGCTTCTTGGTGCGGAGAATATACTTTTTATACAGAGGATGCTTAACCTTCTGCTCGACGGCGACGACTACGGTCTTGTCCATTTTGTCGCTGACGACTATGCCTACTCTCGTTTTTCTGAGATTTCTTTCCATTGTTCAATCCTCCTAAGCCTTCTTCCTGGCGCGCGTCTTTTTCGCCGCTTTCTCGGGTTCGGCGCTGATGCCGAGCTCTCTCTGACGAAGAACGGTCTTGGCTCTTGCGATGTTCTTCTTGCACTCCTCAAGTACCATGGGGTTGGACAACTGATTGGTCGCGTGCTTGAAGCGCAGGTTGAACAGCTCTTCTTTAAGCTCGTTGACCTTGTTGGTCAGTTCCTCGTTGGTCATTTCAAAAAATTGCTGAGATTTCTTAGTCATTCGAATCACCGCCTTCTACTGCTTTCTCGAGGTCGCTTTTTTTAGCGATCTTGCACTTGATGGGGAGCTTGTTCGCCGCAAGACGCAGAGCTTCTTTCGCCTGCTCTTCGCTGACGCCCGCCATCTCGAACATCACTCTGCCGGGTTTGACTACCGCGACCCAGAATTCGGGAGCGCCCTTACCGCTACCCATACGGGCTTCGGCGGGATGCTTGGTGACGGGCTTGTGGGGGAAGATGTCTACCCATACCTGACCGCCACGTTTGATATATCTGGTCATCGCAACACGGGCGGCTTCGATCTGATTGCTCTTGATCCAGCCGGGCTCCGCCGCGACAAGGCCGTATTCGCCGTAAGCGATGACGTTGCCGCGCATGGCCTTACCGGTCATTCTGCCGCGATGCTGCTTTCTTCTTTTAACTCTTTTAGGCATCAACATAATTAGTCTTTACCTCCTTTCGCTTTGAAAACTTCACCTTTGTATATCCACGTTTTCACGCCGATGATACCGTAGGTGGTATGTGCTTCGGCAAAGCCGTAATCGATGTCCGCGCGAAGCGTCTGCAGAGGAATGGAACCCTCGTGATAACTCTCGCTTCTTGCTATTTCGGCGCCGTCGAGACGTCCGGAAACCATCGTTTTGATACCTTTGGCGCCCGCTCTCATGGCTCTTCCCATAGCGAATTTCATCGCTCTGCGGAAAGGAGTCCTCTTCTCGAGCTGAGTAGCGATGCTCTCCGCCACGAGCTGGGCGTTGAGGTCCATGCTCTTGACTTCGTGCACGTTGACGTTGAAGGTCTTGTCGGGTCCCACTATCTTGCGGATAGCCGCGTTGATGGCGTCGATGCCTTTCTTTTTCGCGCCGGCTTCTTCGGGAGCGGGAGCGGCGTCCTTGCCTTTACCCATCTTACCGACCGCCACGCCTACTCTGCCGCAGTAAATGTCGATCTTGATATTGCTCGCCGCGCGCTCGATATTGATGTTGGATATAGCCGCGTCGTAGTAATTCTTCTTGAGGTACTTACGGATCTCGTTGTCCTCTTTGATGCACTTGCCGAAATCCTTTTTACCCGCGTACCAGACGCTGTTCCAAGGGGAATTGATACCAACTCTTAAACCGTGCGGATTAACTTTTTGTCCCATTTTGTCGTAACCTCCTATTACTTCGCGGCGTCAAGTATGACGGTGATGTGGCTGGTGCGCTTGAGTATCCTCGCGCCTCTGCCTTTGGCTCTCGCTCTCATTCTCTTGAGCGTGGGGCCCTGGTCTGCAAAACATTCCGCTACGTAAAGCGTGTCTTTATTCATGTTAAGGTTGTTCTCCGCATTCGCCGCCGCGCTGTTGACGACTTTGAGCACGGGTTCGCAAGCGGCTTTGTTCATCGCGTTGAGGAGCGCTACCGCTTCGATATAGCTCTTGCCGCGGATAACGTCGAGAACGCTGCGCACCTTGTAGGGCGACATTCTGATCATTCTCGCGACGGCATGCGGACGGTTATCTCTGCTCTCGGCTCTCGCCTGGGCTTTTTCTCTGATTCTGGTTGCCATATCGAATAACCTCCTACTTCTTGCCGGTGGCGGCTTTGCTTCCCGCGTGTCCGCGGAAGGTCCTGGTGGGCGCGAATTCGCCGAGCTTAAGACCTACCATATCTTCGGTCACGTATACCGGAACATGCTTCCTGCCGTCGTGCACGGCTATCGTGTGTCCCACGAATTCGGGGAATATCGTCGAAGCTCTCGACCAGGTCTTAACGGGCTTCTTCTCGCCGGATTCGTTCATTGCAGTGATTTTTTTCATAAGGCTTTCTTCGCAGAAAGGACCTTTCTTAACCGATCTACTCATTTCAGTGCCTCCTACTAATTAACGCGCTTGATGATCATCTTGGAGGATTTAGCCTTCTTGCTGCGGGTCTTATAACCGAGCGCGGGCTTGCCCCAAGGTGTTACGGGTGAAGGCATACCGATCGGGCTCTTGCCTTCGCCGCCGCCGTGCGGGTGGTCGCAGGGGTTCATGACAACGCCGCGTACGGTGGGTTTGACGCCCATGTGACGGGTCTTACCCGCTTTACCGACGCTCACGTTCTCGTGATCGAGGTTGCCGACCTGTCCGATGGTGGCTTTGCATTTGATGCTTACGTACCGCATTTCGCCGGAAGGCATGCGCAGAGTGGCTTTGCCGCCCTCTTTCGCCATGAGCTGAGCGGATACGCCCGCGGAACGAGCGATCTGTCCGCCCTTGCCGGGTTGCAGTTCGATGTTGTGTACGGTGGTACCGACGGGAATGTCGCTAAGAAGAAGCGCGTTGCCCGCTTTGATGTCGGCGCCTTCGCCGCTTATGACGGTATCGCCCACTCCGAGACCTACGGGAGCGAGGATATAACGCTTCTCGCCGTCGGCGTAGTTGAGGAGCGCGATGTTGGCGCTACGGTTGGGATCGTACTGAACGGAGGCGACTTTGGCGGGGATACCGTCTTTGTTCCTCTTGAAATCGATGATCCTGTATTTGTTTCTGTTACCGCCGCCGATGTGTCTGACGGTGATTCTTCCCGTGTTGTTGCGGCCGCCGGTCTTATTCTTGCTGACAAGAAGGCTCTTCTCCGGAGTCGTGGAGGTGATCTCCGCGAAATCGGATACGCTCATATTGCGGCGCGCGGGGGAGGTAGGTTTATATCTGATAACTGCCATATTTACTGTCCTCCTTCCTTATTACGCTAAGCTCTCGAAGAATTCGATGGCTTTGCTGTCGGCGGTCAGAGTCACGTACGCTTTCTTATAGGAAGCGGTCGTGCCTTCGTCCTTTCTGCCGCCGCGTCTGACTTTGCCGGACACTCTTACGGTGTTGACTTTGTCCACGGTCACGCCGAATATATGCTCCACAGCCGCTTTGATCTGAGTCTTGGTGGCGGATTTGAGCACTTTGAAGACGTACCTTTTTGCTGCTATACCGTCGTAGCTCTTTTCGGAGAGGACGGGTTTGATGATGATGTCGTAGTAGTTATTCATTACGCATATACCTCCGTAAGGGCGTTGACGGCGTCCACCGTGAGAACGCACTTATTGGCGCGCACGAGATCGTACACGTTGATGAGCGCGACGTCGGTGAGCGTGAGCGCCTGAATATTGCGGCTCGCGAGATTGAGCTTGTCGTCGTGTCCGTTGACAACGAGCAAAGCGGTCTTCTCTACGCCGATATTCTTAAGAGCTAAGGCAACTTCTTTGGTCTTGGGCTCGGCGATATCGAATTTGTCGACAACGATGATGTCTCCGTCGGCGAGCTTACGGCTCAGAGCGCTGCAGAGAGCGCCCGCTCTCATTTTCTTATTGACTTTCTTGGAGAAGTCTCTGGGCTTCGGCGCGAATACGACGCCGCCGTGAGTCCATTGAGGAGCGCGTATGCTTCCCTGACGGGCTCTGCCGGTACCCTTCTGTCTCCAGGGCTTGATGCCGCCTCCGCGTACTTCGGTACGGGTGAGGGTGGACTTGGTGCCCTGACGCTTGTTGGCGAGCTGAGCGACGACTACCTGATGAATGAGAGCCTCGTTGTACTCGCATCCGAAAACAGCCTCATTGAGCTCGATGGTGCTTACTTTTTTACCCAGGGTGTTAATAACATTCACTTTCATATCCGTATCTCCTTAAACCCTATTTGAACCATTTGGAGCCGCGGGACTTCTTGAGAGATTCCTTGACGATGACGAGAGAATCCTTGGGTCCGGGGATACCGCCGGCAATGAGAATGATATTGCGCGCGGCGTCGACTTTGACAACCTCGAGGTTCTGCACGGTAACGCGCTCGTGACCGTACTGACCGGGCATTTTCTTATTCTTGAAAACCCTTGAAGGGCTGGAGTTCGCGCTCAGGGAGCCGACGCCTCTGTGGTAACCCGAACCGTGAGCCTTGGGTCCGCAGTGGGTATTCCATCTTTGAATGGTGCCGGTGTAGCCGCGACCTTTGGAGGTGCCGACCACGTCTACGTGATCGCCTGCCGCGAATACGTCGCATTTGATCTCGCCGCCCACGGCGTAAGAGGAGCAATCCGCGAAACGGAACTCTCTCATATACTTCCTGGGAGCGACGCCCGCCTGTTTATACTGACCGGCGGTGGGTTTGTTTACGTTCTTCTCTTTCACGGAGCCGAAACCGACTTTGACCGCGTCGTAACCGTCTTTATCGGCGGTCTTGACCTGCACTACGCAGCAAGGACCGGCTTCGACGACGGTGACGGGGATCATGGTGCCGTCAGCGGTGAATATTTGGCTCATACCGAGTTTTTTACCTAAAATCGCTTTATTCATTGTGAGCCTCCTTGTTAAAGTTTGATCTGGATATCGACGCCGGCGGGAAGGTCGAGCTTCATAAGAGAATCGACGGTGCGCGCGGAACTGTTGTAGATATCGATCAAACGCTTGTGAGTACGAAGTTCGAACTGCTCTCTGCTGTCCTTATATTTGTGGGGGGAGCGGAGAATGGTAACGATTTCTTTCTCAGTGGGCAACGGGATAGGTCCTGAAATGCTGGCGCCGGTGCTTTGGGCGGCATCGACGATCTTGGCACACGAGGCGTCTATCAGATTGTGGTCGTAGGCTTTCAATTTAATCCTAATCTTTTGACCTGCCATTATATATGTCCTCCTTGTGATGTCGTAACTGGTACACACTAGTCCGTGTGTGTCGCGGTATCCTCTAAATAAACGGCGCACGCGCCGAAATCGTAATATGGAACCGCATTGCCGTGTATCCTCCGGAATTGACGCCCGTAAACAAACGCAATATTCCATCGTCGGTCACTTAACCGAGCGGTTTTGGCATACAAAAAGTCCAAAATCCTCGGAGCCAGCGTGTGATATGTTACCAAAGATAAAGCTATATGTCAAACGATTTTCGCAACATTTTCAAATTTTTTAACGGAAAAAGTAAAAAGATATCCAATATATGGTGTTTGCGCGCTCCCGCCGTGCGTAACGGGCAAAAAAACGCTCTACGCGCGCGTGCGCGAACAATATTTATATGTCGCGCGACAATGCGCGCACAGATGAGAATATGTGCCCGTGACGACGATGCCCCTATCGCACAAATGAACGCAAACTCATACGCGGTCTTATGAAGCTATGCACGTATGCGCATACGTTCGGGCTCCCGCATATACGGAATATATGCGTGCGGACGGTTAACGTCGGGCAAAAACGACCGCTGCTCCCTTTTGTCGCGCGCTAAAGTGTTGCAAGCGAAGATTTTATGTAATATAATTTAAGTACTGAAAACGCAAAACCGATATACGGAGAATGAAATATGAAAAAATTTATGGACAAAAAATTCCTCTTGAACTCTTCTACCTCCGAAAGGTTGTACGCGGCGATAGCCGATCTTCCGATAGTCGACTATCATTGTCACCTCGACGCGGCCGAGATATATAACGACAAGCACTTCGCGAGCATAACCGAGGT
>JADINF010000063.1 GCA_017694145.1 Candidatus Stercoripulliclostridium pullicola | reverse complement strand
GAGCCGTAGCTCGTGGTGAAATACACTACGTATTTACCGTCGTTTTCGGTGGGAACGGATGAGGAAGCGCGCTCCGTGAATACCAGTATATCGGTCGTGGCGAACACTTTGTCGGAGGAAGCGGCGGTGGCTTTCAGGGTAACGATACCTTCTTTATGCGCCGTGACGCTCACGCCGTCGGCGTTTACGGAAACGATGGAAGGGTTGGAGGAAGTGAGGATATATTCTCTGCCGCGCGGAGCGGTAGTGACTTCGGGAGTAAGCGAAGCGGACTCGGAGAGATACATTTCGTAACTCCGAGCCGAAAAATAAATGGTATTGGTGCGATCGCCGCAAGCGGCGAGGGCAAGAACCGCCGCCGCGCAAATAAGGCAAAGCAACACTATCGTAATACCGCGTTTACTCATAGCGCAATTATACCATATAATAACGCGCGTGCACAACCGCGCGCGCAATATTCACAGTAAATTCATATCGAAAACACCTTGCGCAGCGTTCGGGCGGATCAAAATGTGTAAAATATTGGAAATTATACAAAATAAGCGCATAAACGTCATATAAAAAAATTAAATAAAAATATAAAATATTCATTGAAACATTTGATTTATGCAAAAGATTAGTGTAAACTTGAGCTACATTCAAAAAAATGCCTCACGGCAGAAAGGAGTTAAAAAATGAAAAAACTTATCACGGTTTTGCTTATAGCGGTACTTGCGGTAGTTACCACGGTAGCGCTTGTCGCCTGTAAAGACGAAGAAACCAATACCAAATTCGTTATCAAAGACGCGACGGATCTTCTGCAAGAGGACTTCGGTATCGCGCTTAAGAAGGGCGCTCCCGCAGAACTCGTAAATACCGTCAACGCAGTCATTGACGAATGGCTCGCAAACGATAATCTTACGAAATACACCGATTACTATACCGCGCTCGACGATTACGAAAAGAACGGCGGCACCGCTCCCGCGGCAGGCGATCTCAAGCTTGCATGGAATCTGAACGGAACTAGCGGCAAACTCGTTATGTATACCGAGTCCGGGTTTGCTCCCTACGAATTCGTGGGAGCTGACGGCAAGATCACCGGCGTCGACGTGGCGATAATGAGCGAAGTTGCCGAGAGAATGGGCAGAACGCTCGAGATCAAGGACGTGGCGTTCGACTTCATCACCCAGTACGTTTCCGAGTCCGACGGATATTCCGTGGGCGCCGCGGGACTTACCATCAACGACGAGCGTAAATTAAGCGTCGATTTCAGTAACGTATACGCGAGCTCCACCCTCGTCATCATCTCCGCAGAAGGCGTCGAATACGACTCCGTAGCCGACCTTGCGGGCAAGAAAGTGGGCGTTCAGCAGGGCACGAGCGGCGACCTTATCATATCCGACGCGAGCGCGGAAGCCGGCTATACTTACGAAGACGGCGACGGCAACAGCGTGACCGTGAAAGCGGCGGGCGCTTCCGTTCAGAAATATTCGACCTACGCTCTCGCGTATCAGGAACTTACGAGCGGACGTATCGACGCCATACTTATGGACAAACTTCCCGCGCAGTCTTTGCTCAAGACCCAACAGGGCTGATAAACAGACAAATCAAACCGGATTAAAAAAACTCACGGCTGTCCCTTCACGGGGCAGCTTGTGCGCTTAAAGGTGGCAAAATGGATATATCTTTACTGGCGGCGGGTAAGCTTTCGATGGGCGAAAGGTTCTATAACGCCTTTATCCAGTTCGACAGGTGGAAGCTTTATTTCGAAGGGCTCGAAAAAACGCTTATAATAGCGGCGCTCGCCTGTTTGGTCGGCGTGACGATAGGCATACTGCTTGCGCTTATCAACTACGTCAACAAAAAGACGGGCAAGCTCAAAGTCCTTTCGCTTATAGCGAATACCTACATAACTCTCGTGCGCGGAACGCCCGTAGTGCTCCAGATGTTCATAATGTATCTCGTCGTATTCGTATCCGTGCCTATCGATCTTAAGATAGGCAACGTGGTATGGGAGTCGGGCGGCAGTATGCTGATAGGCGGACTCACGTTCGGTATAAACTCCGGAGCCTATGTCGCGGAGATAGTGCGCGCGGGCTTCGAGAGCGTTGACGACGGACAGATGGAAGCGGGCAGGTCCTTAGGACTCAGCACGGCGGAAACCATGGGAAGCATAGTCACGCCGCAGGCGGTGAGGAATACGTTGCCGCCTCTTTTCAACGAGTTCATCACGCTCGTCAAGGAAACGGCAGTCATAGGCTACGTGGGAGTATACGATCTCGGCAAGATACCTTCGATAATCCAGTCGCGCACCTTCGACATATTCCCGCCGCTCATCATCGCGGCAATACTCTACCTCGTGGTGGTATTTTTCCTTACGCTCATACTTCGTCTGCTCGAAAAGTCGCTCGCGAAGAGCGACCGCGGCGGATACAAAAAGATCCGGGTGAGGAAGAAGCTCAACTTCTTCGGTAAGAAAGGGGAGGCGGCGTGATATGGAGAATAAGGTAATGGAAGCAAGCGGCGCGAAAAACCTCATAGAAGTAAAGAACCTTACCAAGAAATTCGGCGAACTTCTCGTTCTCGACGACATATCGGAGAATATCAGGCTCGGAGAAAGAGTGGCGATAATCGGACCTTCGGGATCGGGCAAATCCACCTTCCTGCGTTGTCTGAACGTGCTCGAAGATCCCACGGCGGGAAGGATATTCTTCGACGGAGTGGATCTCGCGGACAGGAAGGTCAATATCAACGAGCACCGCGAGAAGATGGGAATGG
>JADINF010000062.1 GCA_017694145.1 Candidatus Stercoripulliclostridium pullicola | reverse complement strand
CGTCAGTCTCAGGGCGGACGGAGTTATTCTCGACGACGGCGGTTTCATCATGCCGGACAACGACGTTACGCTCGAAGCCGTATTCGCGGATATAGACGATGACGACGATCTGTATAAGCTTACTTTGAGCGCTTCCGACGGAGTGATAGCCACCGACGACGACAGATATTCTTACGCGGCGGGAGAAGAAGTCACTTTATTGCTCAATCCGCTCACCGGCTACGAGATCGGTTCCGTGAGCGTCAACGGCTCTTATATAGAAGGCGATACTTTTATAATGCCCTCCGAGGATACCGTCGTCGTAGCGGAATTCGTGAAGCGCGGCTATTACGTGGCTTTTTCGGGCGACATGAATTTTCAGGGAACGCTTTCCGCAAACAACGCTTACGAAGGCGATCTGATAGCTTTCGACATTACGCCGGACGCGGGATATTTTATATCTTCCGTGCAGCTTAAAATACTCGGCGAGGACGAAAATCCCGTTTCCGTCCTCGAACTCGACGACTACAGCTTCGTCATGCCTAAGGCTAACGTGTTTATTTGCGTTTCCACTCGTGCGGTCAGCAATGTGTCTTTTGCTTTGAAAGCGGAAGAATTCGAAGGCGGCACGGTCTCTTTCCATAATGCGACAGCGCGCTACGGCGAAACCGTTTATGCCACCGTTACCCCCGACGAGGGATACCGTCTTAAATCGGGCAGTCTTAAAATAAGTTATATTTCGGCGGGAGTTCCCGTCACCGTAGCGGTTGACGAGGAATTCGTAATGCCCGACAGCGACGTTACCGTTATCGCGGAATTCGAGCGGGTATATAAAGTAGGGTGTATAGACGAATATAATATTTCCGTATATCCGAGCGTTACCGAGATCGCGGTAGGCGAAGCGGTACAGTTCATAGCCACGACGCGCGGCGATTACAATTACGGTTCGATAGAGCTTACGGTCACCACCGGCGGCGGTTACAGCGGCGCGCTCGACGAGTCGGGCGTATTTATCCTTACCGCAGAGTATGCGGGCGACGTCAGCATTTCGTACGACGCGGGGAAATACGATAAAGTCAGCAATTCTACATATTATTCTTCCATCTCGATCGCGAACGTAAAAGGCGGATACATTACCGTTCCTCGCTACAACGCCGTCTACGCGGGCACCGTCGTGCCAATCACCGTGGTCGCTTCCGAAGGCTATGAGTTGAAAAGCATAACTCTGTCTACTCCCGATTCTTCGTATGCCGTCTCGGATACGTTCACGATGCCTCCGGCAAACGTCACGCTTACCGCGGAATTCGTCGTAACTTCTCCCGCGGGATTCACGCTCGATTCGCTCTACGAGCGCAACCGCGACAGCTTCGCATCCGCCGGTATTTTCCTTAAATATTACCGCGAAAGTTATCAGATAAGAGAACTTTTCGGCGGGAACAAATTCAATTCCATATTAAGTTACGTCGACGGAGTATTTACGGCGACTTCGGAATACGGGCACGATTTTTACGTGATAGAAGTTAAATCACTTATGAAAGTTACCGCCATAACTCAACGCGCCGTGGAACGCGTTTTGCGCGATTATCCGGACGGTACCTTCGTAGACGTTGATATCGATTACAATTTCGTCATCGTATCCGTAAACGGTAACGCCGAAGAGGACAAGCAGATGCTTCTCAACGGCATAAAACAAATCGACAACTGTATCTTGTATAAGCGCGAGGACGCTTCCTACGGTTTGTACGCATACGTCGGGAATTCGGAGTACGTAAATATGATGCAATCTTATTCGGGACGTATCATATCGTATGTCGCGCCTTATGCGTTCGCCGTAAAAGGCGCGGACGTGCTCGGCATTACTCTCGGGAATGTAAGAATACTCGACGATTACGCGCTGTACGGACTCAGTAACGTCAGATACGTTTATCTCGGCAACGTTGAGTCGGTAGGAAAGGGCGTGTTTTTAGGGTGCGCGTCGCTCGAATACATAGGCGTAAGCGAGAATAATTCTTCATTTATAAACGACGAACAAGGTGCTCTTTACGGCGTTGTCACTTCTAACAAATACAATCTTATAGCCTATCCTGCGGGCAACGCCGCCACCGAATATCGCATCAAGTCGCAATGTACGACGATATTGCCTTTCGCATTCGCGGGTGCTGATACTCTTATCCGCGTAAGCTACGGCGGCAATCTCGCGACGATAGGCGATTACGCTTTCTACGGCTGTACCGCGCTTTCGGCGATATATTATTCCAATTCCGCTTCGGTGCTTAACGGAGTCGCCGATTTCGACGCTTCGAATTCTTCCGTGACAAGCGTCGGGGCGTACGCATTTTACGGCTGCGCTTCGATCGCCACGTATCATTTCCATAAACTTACTTATTTGGGTAACGCCGCAGTGGATTGGGACGGCTCCGCTAACCTGACCGTGTGGCTCAATACTTCGACCGTGACCGTTGCGGGAGGGATCCCTATAGACATAGCCGACGGCGCCGCAAGCGGAAGCGGACGGCTGTATATCCGTGCGGGCGGGCTCTCCGAGAGTTATAAGACGTCCGAATACTGGAGCGAATTAGCCGAATATTTCGAATAAATACATGAGTCATAAACACATTCGGGACGGCATATCCTATGGCAAAGGGATATGCTTTTTTTGTTAGGTAAATTAAGTTCTATTCCCCGAATAATCGTCGGAATTCGACAAAGCTAAAACGTTAATATGGAGGTAAAGAAATGTTCCTCGTTATGAGAAAGCGCACGGCTGTAGCCGTGATAGCGTCCGTGCTCGTGCTTATTGCGGCGGTTGCGCTTATAAGCGCGGGAGCCGCGTCGGAAGCAGCGGCGACGAAAAGATTGGTGCCGGTCTATTCGGTGGAAACCGAGGAGAATAAAGTAGCGTTGACGTTCGATGCGTCTTGGGGCGCGGACAAGACTACTAAGATAATGGATATTCTCGAAGAATACGGCTTCAAAGGAACGTTCTTTCTTACGGGGATATGGGTGGACGAATATCCCGAACTTGTCAAGGAAATAAACGAACGCGGGCACCTCATAGGGAATCACAGCGACAACCACAAGCATTTGAACGAACTTAACGATACCGTTATGAGCAGCGAGATCGACGTTACCGCCGATAAGATCGAAGCGCTTGTGGGTTATAAACCCGCTTACTACCGCGCGCCGTTCGGCGAATACGACAATAAACTGATAAACGCACTCGGAGCGCGCGGTATGCAATGTATACAATGGAGCGCCGACAGCCTTGACTGGAAGGGCATAAGCGCTGCGGAGATAGCCGAAAACGTGGTAAATAAACTGGATAAAGGCGCAATTGTGCTTTGCCATAACAATTCCGAACACATAACGGATGCTTTACCGCTGATACTGCTTGCGATAAAAAACAAAGGCATGAGCGCGGTGAGGCTGGACGAACTGGTGTATAAAGACGGATATACGATAGACGCTAGCGGCAAACAAATCAAAAATCAATAACGAATCACGGGAGTAAAACGAATGGACAATCTGATGAACAACAACATAGTGTATCTGACCGGAAAAATAACGGGCGAGCCGAAGTACTCGCACAGCGTATTCGGAGAAGGGTTTTACGAAACCCACGTGGAAGTGGAAAGATTATCGTCGCAGAAAGACATAATACCGGTAACGGTATCCGAAAGATTACTTGACGAGGGCGGCTTCGAAGACGGAAGTCAGGTAAGCATAGAGGGGCAATTCCGCAGTTATAACAAGCTGATAGACGGCAAATCCAAACTTATGCTAACTGTATTCGTGCGCGAGATAACGGACGACGAGTACGCGCTCAATACTAACCGCATAGAGCTCACCGGTTACGTGTGCAAGCCCCCGGTATTCCGCACGACGCCGTTCAAACGCGAAATAGCGGACGTGCTTGTCGCCGTGAACAGGGCGTATAACAAGTCGGATTACATACCCTGTATAGCGTGGGGAAGGAACGCGAGGTTTGCCGCAAAACTCGAAGTGGGCGACAAAATCAGTCTGAGCGGAAGGATACAGAGCAGGGAGTATCAAAAAGTGCTCGAAAGCGGAGAGCAGGAAACCCGTACCGCTTACGAAATAAGTATAGGCAGGCTTTGTTTCGCGGGGACGTGCTCCGAAGACGAAGAAATGTCCGAGTGAAAAACAACGCTTGCAAAGGAGGGAGGGCGGCGTTATAATAACCTTATGGAAAAGGTTATAGAAAATCTCGAAAACATCAAATCGGCAATAGCGCGCGCCGCGGCGCGCGCAGGACGCGATCCCGCGGCGATAAAAATAGTGGGAGCGAGCAAGTTCCGCGAGATCGGAACTTTACGCGAGCTGTGGTCGTACGGCGGAGTGGAAGCGTTCGGCGAAAACAGAGTGCAGGAATTCTGCTCGAAATACGACGAGGACCTTACGTGGGATTTCATAGGTCGGTTGCAGACGAATAAGGTCAAATACCTGATTGGTAAAGTGCGACTGATACAGAGCCTTGACAGGCTCGCGCTCGCCGACGAAATAGAGCGCCTCGCGATAAAGCACGGCGTCGTGCAGGAGTGCCTTATCGAGATCAACAGCGGAGAGGAAGCCAATAAGGGCGGACTGATAGCCGAGGAAGCCGAGGTGTTCCTTAAATCGCTCGAAGCTTACGAGCATATCAAGGTGAGGGGGCTGATGGCGGTGGCGCCGCAGGGCATACCGGAGGACGAGCTCAGAGCGTGCTTTTCCAAAGTCGGGGAGCTGTTTCGTGAACTCGGTAAGAATAGGGAAGACTTCGATATTCTCTCGATGGGTATGTCGCACGACTTCGAACTCGCCGTCGAATGCGGTTCCACGATGATACGTCCGGGGCGAATTTTGTTCGATTAAGTCTTTCGAGTATTCTAATTTAGCCGCATTTTCATAGTATGAGTTATCTTGAAACATTGAAAACGGGCAAAATTCCGGAAAAAAAGCCAAAAACGCCGAAGCCTACTCCTTACGACAGATATATGGCGCGCAAGCGTCCGGATACCATTCCGAAAGCAGCGCGCGTGAGCGTAACTACTCCCGCCGGCTATAACGACGTAAGGATGATCGTGGGCGAGATTAGGCGCAATCGCGGCGTGGTAACCGATTTCAAGGGAGTGCCGCCCGTGACGGCGCAAAGACTTCTCGATTTTTTGAGCGGAGCCGTTTGCGCGCTTGACGGTCGTATGGAGAGGATAGGCGACGGGACCTATCTCATCACGCCCAAAGGAGTCGAGATAGCCTGCGCGGCGAGTTCTGCGGACGAGGAATAGATCCGCTTTTCGCACATTTGAATTTTCTTTAATCCTTGCGGGCGTAATTTTTCTTGCATTGCACCCGCGTTTATTGTATACTGTCCGTATGCGAAAACCCGATTTGAGGAAATATTTTTACGACGATCCGCGTAAGACGGCGCTTTATCTGGCGATAGAGGCGGTCGTTATGTTCGCTTATCTCGCGCTCGATCTCCTGACCAAGGAATTCGTCTACGGTCCGATAGCCGCGGGCGAGCCGGATATAATACTTATCGATGGCGTGTTGCGCTTTACGGCGGTGGAGAATACCGGCGCTTCGTTCGGTATTTTTTCGGACGCTACGAGCGTTCTGCTTGCCGTCGCATGCGTGACTTTCGTTGTTTTGGCGGTGTTGTGGGTGTTCTCCGTGAAAGAACGCAACGGATTTTTCCGCGCAGCGCTAGTCCTTATGCTGGCGGGAGCTCTGGGCAATATAGTCGACCGCATCGCTTTCGGCTACGTACGCGATTTCATATATTTCGAGTTGATCGACTTCGCTGTATTCAATTTTGCCGACAGCGGACTTTGCGTCGGTTGCGGCTGCATGATAGTTTATATAATTTTTTTCTATCGTCCCGAGAAAAAACCGAAAAACAAGTCCGAAGGCGACGGAAAGACGGAGGCTTGACGTGGAAGTATCCGTTTTTGTGGCGGCAGGCGATGACAAAGGAGCGCGTCTTGACGTTTTCCTTGCCGACAAATTGCCCGACATCTCCAGAAGCCGTATCAAAGGCTGTATCGAAATGGGTATGGTCAAAGTGCGCGGAGAGCAGGTTTCGAAAGCCGGTTACCCGTTGAAAGAGGGCGATCTCGTGGAGATAGCCGTAGCGGACGCCGTGGAGCTCAGCGTAGAGCCCGAAAATCTTCCGCTCAATATCGTTTATCAGGATTCCGATTTCGCGGTGATCAATAAAGCGCAGGGAATGGTCACTCATCCGGCCGCGGGTTCGCCCGACGGCACCCTCGTCAACGCCGTTCTGTATCACATCAAAGATCTGTCCGGCATTAACGGCGTGCTCCGTCCGGGTATCGTGCACAGGCTCGACAAGGATACTTCGGGGCTTATCCTGATAGCGAAAAACGATTGCGCACATCTCTCGCTGACGACGCAGATCGCCGAGAAAACCGCCAAACGCTTCTATATCGCGCTTGTCGACGGAAACGTCAAAGCGGATGAGGGGGTCATAGAGCAACCCGTAGACCGCAATCCTAAGGATCGCAAAAAAATGGCTGTGGTCAAAGACGGTCGTCCCGCGAAAACGGCTTATAAAGTTTTGGAGCGTTTCGGACGGTATACTCTTATGGAATTCGAGCTTTTTACCGGCAGAACGCATCAGATCCGCGTGCACTGCGCTTATATGCGGCATCCCGTGGTCGGAGATCCTCTCTATGGCGGAAGCAACGCTTTCGGCTTGAAAGGGCAGTTGTTGCACGCGGCAAGGCTCGTGGTGAACCACCCCTCCACGGGCGAACGTATGGAATTCACGGCTCCGCTTCCCGATTATTTCCGCGAAGTGCTCGCAAAGTTACGCAAAACGCTTGCATAACTTTTTTATATATGTTAATATTTTAATGCTTAATAGTAATTATTTCGGTTACTTGAGAGTGGTCGGCGACCACTCTCAATCGATATATAAGAGGAGCGAGGCGTCTAAATGGATTACGGATCGGTAAAAGAGCGCGCCGAAAGCGTGATAGTGCCCGTTGTGGAGAAACTCGGCTACGAAGTCGTCGAGGTGACTTTTAACTGCGTAGGGAAAACCGATACGCTTACGGTTTACATTTACAAAAAAGGCGGCGTGGATCTCGACGATTGCGTCAAGGTCAACGACGCGCTCGACGCGCCTCTCGAAGCCGCAGACGTTACCGGCGGCAGGGCTTACACTCTCAATATTTCTTCGCCGGGGCTCGATCGTCCCATTGTTACCGACAGGGATTTCGAGCGCAACGCGGGAGAAAAAGTGGAAGCCGTTTACCTTAAGCCCGTCGGCAAAAAGAAACAGGCGGTAGGGATCCTTCTCGGTCACGACGACGAAAACGTTTATCTCGAGGTAAAGACCCTGAAAACGCCCGTACCCAAGGCGAATATCAAAGTACTTCGCCCTTACGTAGACATGAAAGGTCTGAAATAGACCGGACAACTTAATAACAATTTAATACGGAGGTTACCCCAAAAATGAAAAACAAAGAACTGTTCCTTGCGCTCGACCAGATCGAAAACGAGTACAAAATCGACAAATCGTTGCTTATATCTTCTCTGGAAGCGGGACTTGCGTCCGCATTCAAGAAAGAGAGCGGCGAATCCCGCGCGGTCGCGGCAAGAATGAATCCCGAAACTTACACTATCGAATTTTTCGCATATCAGACCGTAGTGGAAGGCGAGCCGCAGGAAGATTCCGAAATTTCTTTGGAAGAAGCTCGCGACATCAAGCCCGACGCCGAAGTGGGAGAACTTATCGGCGAAGTGGTTTCGCCGGACGATCTTTCGAGGATCGCGGCGCAGACCGCGAAGCAGGTCATAACCCAGCGCATCAACGAGGCGAAGCGCGAACAGGTCATGAGCGAGATGAACGAGCGCGAAGGCGAGCTTATGCAGGCGGTCGTGCGCAGAATAGAGTCTACCGGCACCGTGTCCGTCGAAATAGTGGGCACGCAGATGGAGGGCATTCTCGCTACCGGCGATCAGGTGCGCGGCGAAAAGCTCAACGTGGGCGACAAGATCAAGGTTTACGTCAAAAAGGTGCGTACCGACGCCAAAGGCACTTCCCGCGTAATGGTTTCGCGCAGTTGCGCAGGCTTCGTCAGAAAGCTTTTCGAGATAGAAGTGCCCGAGATCCGCTCCAATCTCGTAAAAATCAAAAATATCGTTCGCGAAGCGGGACTCCGCACCAAACTTTCCGTTTATAGCGAAGACCCCAATATCGATTCCATCGGTTCGTGCATAGGACCCAAAGGTTCGCGCGTGAACGCGGTGATCAACGAGCTTAACGGCGAGAAAGTGGACGTTATACTCTACAGCACCAACCCTTCGGAATATATCGTGCGCGCGCTGTCGCCCGCTAAAGTCCTGATGGTACAGCTCAACGAAACCGAGCAACAGGCGAGAGTCATCGTCCCCGACGACAAACTTTCGCTTGCAATAGGTAAAGGCGGTCAGAACGCCAAGCTCGCCGCCAAACTTACCGGTTATAAGATCGACGTCAAGCCTTATTCCGTAGCGGTGGGCGACGACGAGAGCGCGGAAACCGAGGAATAATTCCTTAAACCGGCGGACGAAATGTACAGACCCGAGAGAATGTGCGCCGTTTGTCGCACGAGGAAGGACAAAAGCGAACTGTTACGCATAGCGCGCTTGCCCGAAGGCGGTTTCGCGGTGGATACCGTGGATAACCTTCCGGGGCGCGGGGCGTATGTCTGTAAGGACGTGAAATGTATAGAGCAATGCCGTAAAAGGCGTGCGTTGGACAGGTCGTTCAAGACGGCGGTGCCGGAGGAGATATATGAAATTATCGCCGGAATGCACAGCGAAAATAAGTAGTTATATCGGGTTTGCGCTCAAAGCGGGCAAAGTCGTATTCGGTACCGACAACGTTCTTACGAGCAATAAGCGCATGTTGGTGATTATGTCGGACGAGCTCAGCGGCAATGCCGCGGCAAAAATCTCTGCGCACGCAACGGCGAAAGGCTGGCGGGTGATAGAGATATCCGATATCGGATCGGTAATACCGCGCGAAGGCGTCAAAGTTATAGGGATACGCGAGAAAAACCTCGCGGAAGCTATCCTGAAGCTGACGGACGGAAACAACGAATAAATCAACTTAATACTGAATAGAGGACGGAAAGAGAATGGCAGGAAGCGTGAATAACGAACAAAATACCGTGCACAACATCTCGAAAATAGAAAGCGTGCTTAAAGCGAAGAGGGACAGCGTTTCGAAGACGATCGCGGAATATCGCAAAATACTCGACAGCGCCCGTAAATCGCTCGACGAGAAGTACGCGGAATTCTTGCGCGAAGCGGAGGAGCGCGAAGCGCTCGAAGCGGAGAAGCTGAGAGCCGAGAAAGAGAAAGAGGAAGCTATCAAAGAGGCTACCGCGACTCCGATAGTACCGGAGGAACAGAAAGCGGAAGCGGAAGATATCAAAGCCGAGCAGGCGCCGCCCGAAGAAAAAGCGGAACCCGTAAAAGTAACGGAAACGGCGCTCCCCGAGCAGAAGCCGGAGGTCAAAGAAATCAAAAAAGCGCCTTCGGATACGGCAAAAGT
>JADINF010000061.1 GCA_017694145.1 Candidatus Stercoripulliclostridium pullicola | reverse complement strand
AACGCGTCGATACGGAAATAAAGCTGTATGAGCCCCGTCCCGTCCTGAATGTGCGCAAAAGCCGCCTTGCCCATTACTCGCTTGGACATCAGCCTGCCCGCAAGAGAAACCTCTTTCTCCTCGTAAGCCGCGTAGTCGCCGAAAATATCCTCGGCGTGCGCGGTTACGTCGTAACTCACTTCCGCGAAAGGATCCTTCCCTTCGCTTTTAAGATCCGCCAGCTTCTGGTGGCGGACCGCAATGATCCCGTTCTCGTCTGAAACTTCCTCTGCTGGAAGTACGTTTTTGTTTTCTTCGTTCATTTTTATCCGTAAATAATGCGGCGTTGCCGCAAGTGTAATCGTTCGGTTATAAGTCGGTTGACGAGTCCCGCCTCAGTCCTTGATGATGTCGAGTATCTTGAGCGATACGGTTCTGCCGTTGGGAGATTTGAAAGAAGCGCTCTCCCCTTTCGCTTTGCCCATGAGCGCGTTGCCGAGAGGGCTCTCGTCGCTGATCTTGTTCTCGGCGGTGTTGACCTCGAGGCTGTTGACTATCGTGTATTCCTCGGCGAGATCTTCGGGGTCGCCGTCGAACAATACCTTTACCCTGAGTCCTATGCCGACGGTCTTGGTGCTCAGCGAGCTGGGGTCGATGGGGTAGGCGCACGACAGTATCTCCTCAAGCTTCGCTATCTCGATCTCCAGTTTCTGCTGTGCGTCCTTGGCGGCGGTGTACTCCGCGTTCTCGGAAAGATCGCCGAATTCCTTGGCGGTTTTCAACGCTTGAGCCACTTCCATTTTCCCTGTCGTCTTGCACTCCTGAAGCCTCGCCGTCAGTTCGTCGAACTTCTTCTGGGTAAGCGGTATTTTTTTATCCATTTCTTATGCCTCCGTACCTTCTCCCTAAGGAAAAGTCGATAATTGTTAGTACATTATAGGTTATTAAACACTATATGTCAATATTTTTGCAAACTTTTTTATTTTATGCGGAATACGCCGTAAAGTAGCAAAATTCCGCTTTTCGCAGTCGTTCCGTGAGCGCGCGACGCCGATAACGCGCTACGCTACGTCTTTTTTGTCGACGACGAGGAATGCCGCCGCGAGCAAGCCGCCCGTATACAGCACGGTCATGGCAAGAGAAATAAAAAAGTTCGATCCGCCCGTGAGCGAGCTGCCGAGCCCCGCGAACTTCGACCAGTCGGCGGCGTCCGCGATGAAGAATCTGCCGAGTCCCGACATACTCAGAATGGCGCCGAGCACTTCTATCAGAATGACCGGGGTGACTATCGCGAAAACTTTATTGCGAGAAAGAGCGCCTATCGCAAACGCTATCGCGGTATATACGAGCACGGTAACGTAATTACACGCGAAGGCGATCCCTATCTGCGCGGCGTTGTCGGCTACCGTTATCGCGCCGCCGTTGAACATAAACAGAGTGTCCGCGTGCGCTACCGGGAACACGGCGTAAGAAACGCCCAGCGAAACAAGAAAACAGATAAAGTACGCCGCCGAAACGTGAGTGAGCGCGGCAAGCAGTTTAGCACCCGTAAGCGCGTTGCGCGTAACGGGGCGCAGGAGCAGCAGTTTGACGGTGCCCTGTTTGAATTCGTCCGGGTAAGAGGAGCCCGCCGCTATCGCGCCGTAAATTATCACGAGGAATACGAGCGAGCTCAACGCGAACACGCAGAAAGTATCGGCGGTGACGCCCGCGGATCTCATACCGACGACGGAACCGTCGGAGTACACCGCAAGATCGGTATTATACAATTCGTGTTCTTTTATGTACTCGAGCAACGCGAGCCTTGCGCGCATATAATAAAGATAATCGCTGTTGCGGTAATAAGCGGATCCGTCCTCTTCCTTTCGGGCTTCGAGCTCTCCGAGCATATATTCGCATTGCGTTATCTCCGCGCTAACGCTTGCCTCGGTGTAATTCCACGTTTCCGTAAAAGTCTCCCCGACGTCTTCGCCGGGGATTACGACGTCTCCCGAAATACCGAGGTCTCCCGCGTCGGTTTCGAATATCAGCTCGTTGACGGAGTCGAATACCGCCGCCAGTATGATAAGTATGAGCAAGGCTATCGCCGCCATGATAACGACGGTCTTAAGATTGGTCTGTTTCTTCAGTTCGCCTGCGTAAAGAGTTCCGAACATATCCTATTCCTCCTCGCTTCCGCCGTGCACCGCGTGCATGAAAAGGTCCTCTAGCCGCACTTCTTCTTCGGAAACGCCGTATACGTTAAAGCCCGCAAGCACGAGCTCTCTCGTGAGGTCGCTCGCTTTAAGCGCGGAATGCACCCTTACTTCGCCTTCGCCCGCCTCCGCTTCGGCGGCGAATTTTTCTCTGACGAACGCCGCCGCCTCCTTAGGCTTGTCGGTCTTGACGATTATACAGACGTTGCCCTTCGCGTCCACGTTGAGCTCCGCTATCTTCCTGTCCTCTATTATCTTCCCGCGGTTGATTATAAGACAACGGTCGCACATGAGCTGCATCTCCGCGAGCTGGTGGCTCGATACGAGCACGCCCACGCCGTATTCCACGGCAAGCGTCCTCAGAAGATCCCGTATCTCCTTGATGCCGTCGGGATCGAGCCCGTTCGCGGGTTCGTCCAGAACGAGCAGTTTGGGTATCTCTATGAGAGCTTGCGCAATCCCTAAACGCTGTTTCATACCCATGGAATAGGTCTTGACCTTATCGTTTTCCCTGCCTTTGAGCCCTACGAGAGAAAGGACTCCGTCTATCCTCTCCACGATATGCTTTTTATCCTTGGTCTTATCTTTTGCAAACTGCAATGAGGCATAATATTTAAGATTCCACAGCGCGGACCTGTCCGGATACATATCGGGACTTTCGATGACGCCGCTCACGCACTTCATCGCGGCATGGTGGTCTTTGACCACGTCGTGTCCGTCGATGTAAACTTCGCCCGAGGTGGGCGCGGCGAGCCCCGCTATCATTTTGATTGTGGTGGATTTGCCCGCGCCGTTGGGCCCGAGGAAGCCTACCACTTCGCCCGAATTCACGACGAAAGAAATATTGTCCACCGCTCTCAAAGGCGCCGTGCGTCCGAGCCCGCGGAAGGTGGCGTATTCTTTGGTAAGGTTTACTACCTTCAATACTTCGCTCATTATATGCTCCTTGACCGTATATACGGTTACATCGTTACGGGGCGGCATCGCCACCCCGTAGTTATAGGTTAGTTATGAGGATCGCAGATACTTCGTTATACGGATATCTTGCTTATCGCCTTGAGGAACGCCGTGTCGTCGTCCGGTACCGCTATCACTTCGCGGTTCTTCGAATACTCCACCAGAGGAGTAAGGGACTGCTTGTCGCATTCCTCCGCTTTGACGGCTATCGCGGGAAGTATGTTGCCGGCAAGCAACGCCACCATGACTTCGTTGTACGCCGCCGCCGCCGCAAGAGGCAATAACGCCGCTTCCTCTTTGGTAAGTTTGTCGTAACGGATCTTGCCTTTGCCGTTGGTGACCAAAACGAGCACGCCGTTCTCGCCGGACTCGGCGGAATACCTGTCTGCGGATATCGATTTAACTATTTCCTGCGTGCGCGTCGTTATCAAAGACGCGAGATCGGTAGCGAGTATCGCGCCCTCCTTGATCGCCTCGGACATGTCGTCGATGCCTTTGATGCGCGCCTGCAGATATCCGAGCCTGCGGTTGCAGTCGATGAGCTCGTTGTACCTTCTCTCCATATCCGCCATGACCGCCATGCTGTTGCCGAGCGTCATAACGGCTTTGTCCTCTTCGGCTTTAAGATTCTCGAGAGCTTCGGTATTCGCCGCGAAATTATCGTAATATGCCGCGTGCGCGTCTATGCCCGCTTTATATACGTTGACCGCCTCTTTGGTGCCCGCGACGTCCTCGTCGTAAGCGTACAGCGTTTCGCGGCACCTGTCGAGCTCCTCGTCGCTCATTATGATCACCGCGAGATCCTCTTTCTTCGTAATGCCTATCTCGGCGAATTTCGCTTCGTATTCGGCATAGAGGTTCGCCGCCGTTTCTTCCGTAGCCGATATCGCCGCTTCCTCGAGCGCCACCTTGTCCGCCGCCGCCTTCGCTTCCGCCTGTACGTCGTTCACGACCTTGCGCGTGCCTGCGATACGCAGTTTGACGTTCTCCTTCGCCGCCGTGGCTTCTTCGGCTTCGCGTTCGAGCGCGATAAGATAATCGGAATATACCTTGACTATAACGTCGCCGTACGCGAGTTCCGCGCCGTTCACTTCGACGGTGACTCTGCGCTCCTCTATCTGCGCAATGCGCTTATTGACGTCGCCGAGCTCGGCGTCGATCTCGGCAAGACGCTTCTCGTTCTCGGATATCTCGTCCTCGACGTCCTCGTATTCCTTCTCGACTACGGAAAGCTTGTCCGCCAATGCGAGCGCGCTCTCTCCGCCGAAATAAGTGGCGTTCACGTCGTACGCGCTCTTGACTTCCTCGTATTCCGCGCGAAGCGCCTGCAAGGCGTTCCTCTCGGCGGGCAACATCTCTTTTTCGATAACTTCGGTCTGTTTGTTAATAAGAGCCGTCGCTTCTTCTAGCCTCTCGAGCTCGCCTTCCGCCCTGCGGTATTCGTCCACCTTCCTCGTGAGTTCGTTACCCTCTTTCGCCGCTTTCTCAACGAGCGCGAAAAGCTCCGGAATGCTCTTGACTCCGTATTCGTTCAACACCTTTTCGATGGCTTGCTCTTTGTTTTTCCCGGTCGCTTCGAGGGCTTCGGTATACTGCGCGCTTACCGTTTCCGCCGCCTTGTACTGCCCTATAGACGACTCCGCTTCCACTATTGCGGCGTTGTCTTTGGCTATTTCCGCTTCGACAGCCTTGATCTGGTCGTCGAGCGCTTTGGTGTCGCGTAACGGAAGATCCTTCTTTACCGACACGAAACCGTCGCACAACGGACAATGTCCGCCGTATTCGACTTCGCCCGCGATCTCGCGCAAGCGGTTGTAACTCATGTACTCGGTGAGCTTCTCGTTAAGAAGCTTCAGCTTCTCGATAAGACGCGCCCTGTGCCTGGCGACTTCATCTCTTTTCGCCACAAGCGTGTTGAGCCTCTCGGCATAGGTGCTCTTCGTTCCCGATACCGTTTCTATCTTCTTCTTCACCGCGTCGAGCTCCACTTCGTTGCGACTCACCCACAGATGCTTTGCGTATAAGGTTTGCTTGTAAAGTATAGCCGCGTCCACCGCTTCCTCAACGGTTGCGTGATTGCCGCGGATCTCCTTTTCGAGTTTCTGCACGGCGGCTTTGCGGCTCTTTTCGTTCTCCTTAAGCGCTTTGCCGTCTTCGATAAGCGTGGCTCTGTTGGCGTTCAGACGCTCTATCCTTTCCTCGATAGTCTTGATCTCCGCGGCGATGCCCGCCATGCGCGCCTCCGCCGCCGCTCCGTCGCGTACCGCTTGCTTGTAGCCCGCGCTTTCGCGTATGGCGATCTTCCTCTTCGTCAGTTCGTCCAGCTTCGCCACGTATTCGCCGGCTTCCTTCTCGAGCACGTCGCGACGGGCTTTGAGCCCCTCGCACTCCTCGTCGAATTTGGCGTAGTAAGGATCGGTACCGCGCAGAATGTCGGCGCGTTCCGGCGCCTCGTCGCCTTTCACGATAAGATCGCGCAACGCCGCGTTGAGTCCGCGTTCGCGTTCCGCCGCCGCCACGTATTCGTCGCCCAGCATTTTAAGGCTTTTTTCGCCGGACTGCGCTTTCGCTTCCAGCGCTTCTTTCGCTTTCCTGTCCGCCTCGAGCGCCGCCTTCTTC
>JADINF010000007.1 GCA_017694145.1 Candidatus Stercoripulliclostridium pullicola | reverse complement strand
CTCACGCGCGTTGCCGCGCGCCCCTCTCACGCGCGTTGCCGCGCGCTCCGGGCGGTAGCGCGGAAAGGTTTCTTGTCCCGCGGGCTTTGCCCGTAAGAGCCTCCCCCGTCCTTCTAGGAAGCCGCAGGCTTTTGCTTTAGCCGTTCTTTCCTTAAAAAAAACCGCCGCGGAAGCGGCGGTGTTTTTCTCTGCGGAAGCGGTCAACCCTCTTCCCCCGAGGTATCCTCTTTCTTCTTGTTCTTGACGGGCTTTCCGAATATGTTTTTGCCCTGCGATCTCCTCATCGAAATATCGTTCATTATGAAGGTTATGATCGCGATTATCCCTATCACTATGAATATCGCCGCGAGCCCCTTCCACATTATCTCGAGGGATTTCATTACGTTCGATTTAGTGGCTTCGGTCATCAGTAACATCACGTTATTCATATTCCGTCCTCCTTAACCCGCTACCAGTCCGATTATCAGACCGCCCACTATCGCGGAAGCGATCTGTCCGGATACGTTGGTGCCCACTGCGTGCATCAGCAGATGATTGGTCGAATCCTCCTCCTGTCCCAGCTTCTGCACAACGCGCGACGCCATCGGGAAAGCCGATATGCCCGCCGCGCCGACCATGGGATTGATCTTGTTTTTAGTGAAAAGATTGAGGAACTTGGCAAACATCACGCCGCCCACGGTATCGAATATGAAGGCGAAAAGTCCGAGTCCCATTATGATAAGCGTTTCCCAGGTGACGAAGTATTCCGCCTGCATCTGGAAGGCTATCGTTATGCCGAGAAGGAGCGTAATGAGGTTGGCAAGCACGTTCTGCGCCGCATCGGAGAGGCTGTCCAACACTCCGCATTCGCGTATGAGATTTCCGAACATAAGGAAGCCCACGAGCGCGAGCGAAGCGGGAGCTATCAGCCCCGCCACGAGAGTAACGGCTATCGGGAAAAGTATTTTCGTCGTCTTGCTCACCGTGTAATTGGTGTATTTCATGTGGATACCGCGTTCCTTCTTCGTGGTGATAAGCTTGATCACTATGGGCTGTATGAAAGGAACGAGCGCCATATACGAGTACGCCACGACGACGATAGCGGCGAGATACTTACTGTTCAGCGTCTGCGCCACGAGTATCGAAGTGGGACCGTCCGCCGCCCCTATTATACCTATCGACGCGGCGTCCTCTATCGAGAATACTTCGTCGCCGATGAGCGCGGCGATCAATATCGTCACGAAGATACCGAACTGCGCCGCACCGCCGAGCAGGAAAAGCTTGGGGTTGGAAAGCAGGGGTCCGAAATCTATCATCGCGCCTATGCCGATGAATAACAGGATGGGCATCGCTTCGCTCGCCTCTATGCCTACTTCGAAAAGCCATTGCACGATGCCGTTCTCGCCTAGCACGTTACTGCCGGGGATATTGACGAGTATCGCGCCGAAGCCTATCGGAAGGAGCAACGCGGGTTCCATTTTCTTCTTGATCGCAAGGAAAATGAGCACCGCGCCGATGACCCACATTACCACCTGTTGCCAGGTTACGGCATTCAAGCCTTCTATAAGATAATCCAAAATTCAGCCTCCGCTAATATGTTTCCTTATCCATTATAAACAACGGCGGACGGGACTGTCAATAAAATAATATCGCGTGCTCACGTACAAGGAAACGCCCGCGCTCAACGCGCGGGCGCCTAAGAGATTCCGCCGTCCCGTTATTTATCTTCGCGCACTCGCTCCGTTTCCGTCAGGCACGCGGAGTCCGATTCGGCGACGTTGCATTTCACGTCCCTTTCGACCGCTCCTTTGACGCCGGCGCGCCCGTTGAGTCCCGCCCTCTCCAATACGGGTACGAGCTTATAAGCTACAAGGCTCATAAGGAAGCACCACATTACGTCGGTGGGAAGGAATACGGCGACTCCCGCGTACAACGCTTTCAAGAAAGTCATCGCCGTACCGAGATAATAATTGTACATAAGGTACATGTAGAGTACGCCGAGCCCGTCAACTATGAGCATTGCGGCAAGCGCGCCCGCAACCATTCTCGTATAGGAAAGTTTCTTACCGCTTCTCGCTATAAAACCGCACGTAAAGGTTCCTATAGCCATACCTATGAGATACCCGAACGACGGCTTAAGCACATAGAATATCCCGCCGCCCTCGGTGAAAACGGGTATGCCGATAAGCCCCATGACTATATATATCGTGACTGCCAGTCCTCCGCGCACGGCTCCGAGAAGAAGCCCCGCGAGCAGACAGAACGCAAACTGCAAAGTGATCGGCACTATCGGCGCGGGTATCCTGATGAACGCCCCTATCGCTACGAGCGCGGTAAACAGCGCCGTAAGCACGAGATCGCGCGTCGCCTTCCCGTTTATCTTTTTTCCTTTTGCTTTTTTCATCTGAGCAACAATCTCACTTCTCCCGAGTCTAGCACGTCGCGTTCGCCGCCGTAATCCACTTCGAGTCTGCATTCGTCGTCGATGCCCGTGACGACGGCTTCGCGTTCTCCCGACGATCTCACCACCATAACTTTTCTCCCTATCAAGAAACTGCGCGCGCGGTATTCCTCCGCTATCGCCTTTTTATCGAACGTCGTATAAAGCGCGTAATATTCGTTGAGCATACAAGCCACGACGCGGTTTGCGCCGTCGCTTGCTTCAGCGCCCACCGTGCCCGCTATATCGCGTATTTCCTCGGGGTAACCCCCGTCGGGCTCCCTGAGATTGAAGCCGGTGCCTACCACGGCAAATTCTATCCCGTGCGATTCGAGATCGGTCACAGCCTCCGTAAGTATGCCCACGCATTTGCGCCCCGCCACATAGACGTCGTTCACCCATTTGATCGCGGGAGAGGAAGCATATATCTTCTCGATCGCGCGCGTAGCCGCGAGAGCGGCTATCACCGTGAGGAAGCCCGCCCTCTCGTCGCGCGGGCGTACCACCAAAGTAACGTAGACCCCGGTGCCCGCGCCCGAATAAAATTTTCTGCCCTGCCTTCCTCTGCCGCCCGTCTGCTCCGTCGCGACCACGACCGTCCACTCCGGCGCGCCCGCCGAAGCGAGCTCCTTCGCCACGGTATTAGTGGAGCTTACCGTTTTGCGCACGTCGATACGGCATACGTCTGCCAATTCCTTTTCGAGATATTTGGCTATCCCCTGCGCCGACACAACGTCGGACTCGCGGGAAAGCGTATAACCCTTGCGCGAGCTCGTCACGGGATACCCGCGCGCAATAAGCGCGTTCACCGCCTTCCATACGGCGTTGCGGCTCACGCCCGCCTCCTTGGCGAGCGCCGCGCCCGACACGGGCGTAGCCCTGTTACTTTCGAGCGCTTCCAATACCTTATCTGTAGTCTTATCCCATTCGTGCATAACGCGATTATACTCCGCAAAAAAGTTTTTGTCAACCCGATACACAATCAAGGTTGACGAAATAAAAAACGGAGCATTTCGCTCCGCGCCCGTTTTTAGACTGTTCTCAATATCTTTTCACGTACTTTCTTTTTGCCCTTTCGGTATATTTTTTTACGAAATCGCTTTTAGCCGCCGTATAGCCGTCGCGATCGTAACGGTATCGCACCGCAAGTTCTTTTTTGAGGGCGGCATACTCCGCCGCCACATCCGCATGCTCCGAAAGGTAATCCCTGAAATACAATTCGTCGTTATCTCCTAAATATCTTAAATGGAGATGGAAAACTTCCTCCGCGTAGCCCGCGGGAGTATATCCTTTATTGAAAGACATGCGCCCTTTACTTACCGACATGCAGATATATCCCGCGCTTTCGAGCGCTTCGCGCGCGTCGTCGAAAGAAGCGTCGCAAGGAAGTTCCGCAAGAATATCCGTTATCGGCTTCGCCGCGATATTTTTTATCGCGGTACTGCCGATATAACTTATGCGAGAGCCCGCGGGCAAGAGCTTAACAAGCCGTTCGCGTTCCCTCGAAAACCGCAAGAAATGTCTGCCGTCGTACTCGGCGAGTTCGACGGGAAACAACCGCCACAATTCCTCGAGGCTCATCTCCGCAAGCGTTTTTGTCATTAAGGTACCGCATCACGCGCGGCGCGAGCCGCGCGCGAGAGTTTCGCTTCCGATCTTATGATCACTGCGCTTTGCGCTGTGCTTTTTCGGCTTCTTTCTGCGCTTTTTTACGGCGCTTCTTTTCGGTCTTAACGCGCTTTTTCAGTTTGCGAGCCGTGAAAAACACAGACCGGAACGCGCTCGTGGCAGCTACGAGCGTGCTGCCCAGCGCGAATATCTGACTCAGTATCCCGCTGTCCGCGTCCGAATAGGTCGCGAGCAACATCGACACCGAAGCCGCAAGTCCCACGAGCACGCACACCGTGTCCCACACGCGCAAAGACAGTTTCAGATCCTGCGCCGACGTCTTATACGCCGCGGCAAATTCCTTCGCCTTTTTCGCGTTACGGATATTGACCGTTATGACGACGACGAAAGAAATAAAATATACCGCCACGAGCGCAACCACCAACGGCATGTATTTCGAATCTTCGAACCTTCTAAGAAAGCCGTTTACGGTGAACGCCAGGAAGAACGCCGTCTGTAATATACAGAAAATCAGCGATAGAGGTATTTTCTTTTTCCCGCCGTTTTCTTCCGCGACGGGTTCCTTTTCTTTTGTCATGATTCCCGTTCAGGAGCGGATCAGCAGTTGAGCAATCTCCATATCCTGCCTCTCAGGATCACGAGGATGAGATCCACTACCCAGATGAGCCAGCCGCCGAATATTCTGATGATACCGGCAACTATCTTACCTTCGAGGAATCGCGTGATTATACCGAAAAGCCACGCGGTAACGGGTATTATCGCAAGAATGATGCTTATTATTTTCGGTAAACCGAAATAATCTTTGCCTTTCGCTTTTTTAGCCATAATGAAACCTCCGTTGTATAATTGTATTCCGTCCGTTCTTAGCTAAGAACGTAACTTTTCTTCAAGTCCTTTCAAGACGCGCGAAATATTGCGCGCGGTGTCTCCCGCTATCATTCCGGCGATTCCTTCGTTTGCCGCGGCGATCTCTCCCGCCGCGCCCGCAACGTACGCCGCGAACGCCGCGGCTTCGGTAAGGTCTCCGGCATATCCCGCCGCCGCGGTAAGTATACCGGAAAGTACGTCGCCGCTTCCCGCGGTAGCCATGCCGGGCGTGCCCCTTGCGTTCACGAAAAGTCTTTTCCCGTCCGTAATAACGGTATCCGCTCCCTTGAGAAGCACCGTAACGCCGTATTCTGTCGCAAACTCAGCCGCCAGTTCATCGCCTCTCGATTTTATCTCGGATATCGTGCGCCCGGTAAGCCTCGCGAATTCTCCGGGGTGCGGCGTTATCACCGTTTCGCCGCGCGCGCTTTTCAGTATCTCCGCGCCCGCTTCGGCTATTACGTTCAACGCGTCCGCGTCGAGCACTACCCGCAAACCTTCTTCGGATAGGATACGTCTTACGAGTGCCAGGACTTCCGCGCTTCTGCCGAGCCCCATTCCCGCGCCGACGGCGCGTAAGCCTTCCAGCGCTCCCGCGACGCGCTCCGCGTCGTACTTCACCCTGCCTCTTCCGTCGTCCGCAAGCGTGTATAACGTGCTTTCGATAAGGTACGGTGCTACGGCGGGCGCGATCCCTTCAGGAACGACGAGCCTTACTACTCCCGCTCCCGCCCGCATCGCGGTCGCCGCAAGATTGGCAAGCTTCACCGCTCCGCCGTACTCGCGCGACCCGCCCACGAGTCCTATGTATCCGAAATCGCCTTTATGACTTTCCCGCCCTCTTATGCCGAGCACGCGCGCCGCAAAGGCTTCGTCTACCTTGACCGCAGGAAGCATCACGCCTTCTTCCTTGCTTTCCTTATTCCGCACAGAACGGCTACGAGCGCTCCAACGGCAACCGCGGAACACGCGATTATCGCTATCGTTTCCGTAAGTCCGAGCCCGCCCGCGCGTACCTCGGATATTTCACCCGTTTCGAGATCGTATTCGTAACCGGTGTAATAGAGGTTTTCGCCGTCGAATACCAGTTTGCCGAAGGTGGGATTTTTAAGGGTGGGGTCGTGCAGTTCCTTACCGAATTCGAGCGGTATCTTATCGGATTCGACGTATTTATAGAATTTGTCGCCGAAAGTGCCGAGCGCCACGTAAAGCACGCCGTTCTCGCCGCCGAGCGCCGTCGTGGCGTCCGCGGAAGTGTCTACGACGTTGCCGTCCTTATCGATATAATAGCTTTCGCTGTAGGTGTGATCGTGCCCCTGCAATACGAGCGCGACGCCCTTTTCCGCAAACACCGAGGTGAGTTGCTTACGGATGGCGACGACGTCGGTATCCGTTATGTGCGAACCCGCGGAATAAAGACCTTTGTGCATAACTACCACTTTGAACTTCTTGTCCGTGGTGTCGAGATCGTCGATAAGCCAGTCGTATTGCTTGTCGCCGATGCCGCCTTTGGAATTGAGATCGTTGGTATTGAGCACCGTGAAATGTACCGCGCCGTAATCGAAACTGTAATACGCTCCCGTGAGATCGTTCTGCGCGGGATAGGAAAGGTTGTAATGCAGGAGGAGATAACTGTATGCGTCGGTCACTGTATCCGCTCCGATCCACGAATATTCCGCCGCTTCCGCTATGTCCTCGTAATCGGGCGCTTCGTAGGTATATTTGTCGTGATTACCGGCGGCTACGACGGTGGTCGTATTAGCCCAGTAATCGCCCAGGATATCGAGATAATATCTCCATTGCACGAGATTGCGGGCGTTGTCCACCACGTCGCCGCAGTTGATAACGAAATCGTATCCGTTCTCGAATACGCTGTCCACCTTCGCCATGATGTCGAGCGCCTGAGTATACGGCTTGGAGGAAGATCCCTGGATATCGGTGATAAGCAATATCTCGAAAGGCGTGTTCTCGTCGGGCGCGGTGGTAAAGGTATACACGTCGCTCCAATACCCTTTCGCCGCGTCGCCGACGCGGTAAGAGTACGTTGCGCCGGGTTCGAGACCCTTAAGCTCCACGGTGTGCCTTCTGAGCTCCACGTGCATGAGCGTGGCGAAGATACCGAGGTCGATATTGGCGGTCGTAGTCGCGTAAACGTTCGATTCGCCCTTTACGGAGACCGCTTTCGTTGCGTCGAATTCGGTTCCCTTTATATACTGTATATCGGTTCCCGTAATACTCTTTGCGGTAAACCAAACAAAGTTTTTATCGGTTTCGGGCTCCTCGCCGAACGTAACCGTGAGCATGGACGGAAGCATTCCGCGTTCCTTGGTGGGCGTATTGTCCGTCTTGCCCTCGACATAGCTTGCCGCCAAAGAGTCGTCGGTCTTATACAAAACGTATTCTCCTCTTACGTTCTCTATTTCCGCGGTTTCGTCTATCGAGAAGGCATAAGCTATCCCGTGGGCTATCTCGCCGAGGCTGGTATAAAGGCTTTCGGTAACGTAAGAGTCTATCACGTCGTCTATGAATTCCGCTCCGGAAAGACCTTTGAGATCGAGGCTGAGGATATCCATCGCCGAAAGCATTTCCGTAACGCCGGGCAGAATGTCGTCCAGCATAAGGGAGTGCGCGTCTACTTCCGTTCCTTCGGGCGCTACCAGCATGAATATCGCGTTGAGCGCGTCGACAGCCTTGGAATCCATACCCTTCGCAAGGTCGATAGGATGTTCGAAAAGCCCTTTTACTATCGGCAGAAGTCCGCTGTCGGAGTCGAGCAACACGCCGAGCAACGCTTTGATCACGCTGCCGTTGGCGAGGTTTTCGAGCGCTTCCTTATCGCCAGGAGTGGCGTTCGCATAAGAAGTGTCGAAGCCTCCCACGTGCTTGAGATAAGCGCCGAGCACGAAATCGAATAACGTCGTGCCCTCGGCGTTCATGGGGAGATTGACGGCTTCGGTAAGAAGTTCGTCTATATAGCCGCAAAGCTTCGCGCCGCGCGCGGAGCTACGGAATTCCGCTTTGTCGCCGCCGTATTCGTAATCGGCAAGCAGGACGTCTTCGATATGCACGACGATATTGTCGACGAGAGGCTCGGCTATGTCTTTAAGCGACTTGAGGATACCCTCCGAAGGAAGCAATCCCGCAACCATCGCGCCCAGTCCGCCGATGAAGTCTACGTTGACGTAACTGCCGTAAACGACGTTGTCTATGATATTATAGAAAAGCTTGGTGCCCGCGTATTCGCTTGCGTCGGTGACCTTATGCGAAGCGTTCACGTATTCGCCGAGAGCGAAACGCGTTATGTATTCGTCGTCCATGAGCCCCGCCTCGAATACGGGCGTGAGATCCACTCCCTTAACGGGCTCCAGACGGGTATAGAAGTTCTCGGCGTAATTCGCGCCGACGCTGCCGCGAACGATCTTCGTATAACGTACGGCGCCGCCGTATCCCGTCACGGAAGACGTCTCGATATCTGTAAGCGGGTTCCCGTTAAGCGATACGCGGTATGCTATATCGTTGGAATGCATGTGTCCGGAATAAACGTACCTGACTCCGAGATCCGCCATGAAATCGGCGAATTCCTCGTAGTTGTACATCGTGAAATCTTTAAGGAGCGTTTCCTCTCCGGTGAAGTGCGGGAGAGCGTTATGGTGCTGAGTCGCGACAAGAAGTTTACCTTCGAAAGCGCCTTCGTCTTTAAGTTCGGTAAGGTATTCCGCAAAGGAGTCGAACAGTACCGCGCCGAGGTGATGTTGTTGCGCGGTGTCGGAGAGCTCCTCGTCCACCGCGACGAATACTTCGCCGTCCGGCGTAAACGCCACATAGCTCAGATCGCCGTACTCGTAGTCCTTGATCGCGCCCGAGGCAAGTTTTGCGTCGGAGCCGTTCACTTCGTACAGCCTGCGGACTTCGAGCCCCTCGGCGGTCACGCTGTTCACGAAAGGTACGCCCTTCTCCGCCGAGTAGCCGGTTATCGCGTCGCTTTCGTAGGGATAAAGATCGGCGTACACGTCCTCTATCGTGTCGTAATAGGCGCTTATCTCGTCGTCCGTCATGTCGGGATAGCCGAGCGACGAATATATTTTGGAAATGTCTACGCGCGTCGTATTCCTGACGAAATGCTCCGCTCCGTCGCGATAACTGAACGCTTCGTCGTTATACATATCGTGGTTGCCCATCGTGACGAAGATCTGGAAATCGGGATTTACAAGGCGTACCTTGTTCTGAAGCTGACGAAGCAGGTTGGCAAGCTCAATATGCCCCTGTATTTCGCCGTTCAGAGTCATGTCGCCGCTTATGAGAAGATAATCGGGCGCCTCCTCAGCTATCGCGTTAAGAGCGGCGACGTTGTAGGCGGTGCTCTCGAGCACCATCTTCATGCTCGAAGCCATGTGCGCGTAATAATCGGTACTGCTGTCGCCGGGATCGGAATAACAATAGTTGAGGGGATAATAGTGCATATCGGTGATATGCGCGATGACCACTTCGTCCGAAGCCGTGAATTTTTCTTCGGCAAGCGCGCCGTCGGGATCCGCGGCCATGCTCGCCGCTCCCGCAAACGCGACGACCGCCAAGGCGATCACGATCAAAAGCGCAACAAAAACAAAACGTCTGCTTCCGGTGCTTTGCATATTCTCTCCTCCGGAGGACAAAACCCTCCTAAAATATGTAGTTAATATTATATAATTTATATTAAGGATAAGTCAATACCCGCTTTTCTTTATTTTACCGTTTATTTCGGCTAGGGAAATACTCTCCGCCTCATACCGGGGATTCGGGTGCTTCTATACGGAAATACGGTTTCCCCTACTGCGGTTTATTTGCAAAGGCGTTTTATGAATTTCTATCTTGCGCGGCGAGCCGCTCGCGGGGGGAACGTTTGACAGAATATATATATAATGATATAATTATCGTAAATTTTCGCAAATTCCGGAGTGCGGCGCCATGTATATATGGGAACTTATTTTAATAGCCGTGAGCCTTTCTGCGGACGCATTCGCGGTATCGATGTGCAGAGGGCTCGAAATGCGGCGCGTCAACGTGCGCCACGCATTCGTCATTGCGCTGTTCTTCGGATTGTTTCAGGCGGCGATGCCCGTGATAGGTTATTTCGCGGCAAAACTCGTCGCGGACTACATAACGGCTTACGATCACTGGATAGCGTTCGGCTTGCTCACCCTGCTCGGCGCGAAGATGATATACGACGGTATAAAGGAAGGCGTCGAGGAAAGAAAACGCAGGGAAGCGAAAAAACTTACGGAAACGGCTTCCGTTACGCCGGATACAGACGGGGAAACCGCGCCGGAAGAAGCTTCGGGCGCGAATTCCGTACCGCCCTCTTCCTGCGCGTGTAAAGGCGACGTCGCGGCGGGCGCCGCGCGCGAAAAACTCGATATAAAGAAATTGCTCGTGATGTCCGTAGCGACAAGCATCGACGCGCTCGCCATAGGCGTTACCTTCGCCTTCCTGAACGTAAATCTGTGGCTCGCCGTATCGCTCATAGGCGGTATAACGTTTGCGCTTTCGTTGACAGGCGTATTCCTCGGACATTGTATAGGAGCGAAATTCAAAGACAAAGCCACGGTATTCGGCGGCGTCGTGCTCGTATTGATCGGATTGAAAATACTGCTCGAGCATCTCGGCGTGATTTCTTTCTGAAAAGCGCGCCCTGTCCGGTTACGCGCGCCGAGGTTGCGAATAATATATAAATAGAACGTATCCTTACGGAAGGGAAACATGCTCAGAAAGAAATGCCTTCTCGTCGTCAACAAATTTGCCGGAAACTATCGCGCGACCGACGAGGAAATAATCAAAAACTCCATAGGCGAAGAATACGACATTACGGTACTGTACGTGTCCTGCGCGACCGACTCCGTGAACCGCATAGAGGGATACGACCTCGTCGTGGTGAGCGGCGGCGACGGCACGCTGAACAGGCTTATAAACCGCGACATAGCTTCGGGCACGGAAGTGCGTTATTACCCCAGCGGAACGCTCAACGAAGCCGCGGACAAGCGCGCAAGACGCAAAAGAACGATCTCCGCGGTGGGCTCCGC
>JADINF010000060.1 GCA_017694145.1 Candidatus Stercoripulliclostridium pullicola | reverse complement strand
CCCACGCACATCGTCATAAGGAACAGAGAGGAGATAAGCGAGAAACTTCTCAATACGCTACGCGCCCTTGGAGAATGACGTATTTCCGCGAATAGCTAAAATGCGCGTCGGTTTACCGACGTGCGCGATCGTTTATGTTGCGCGCTTCCCGTGCGGGAGCGCTTTTTTATTAAATTTAATATAAAATATACTTTATACTAAATATTGACAATATTTCCGCGTTATGGTACTATATCTTGTGTGTCTATGCACATAAGGAGGAAAAATTTAGGAGGAAATATGGCTAAAATTACAAAAACTACGGCGTCGCATTACAATGCCGACGACATTCAGGCGCTCGAAGGTATCGACGCGGTGCGCGCCCGACCGGGCATGTATATCGGCTCGACGGGTCCGAAAGGTCTGCACCAGCTCATCTGGGAGATAGTGGACAACTCCGTCGACGAAGCGTTGAACGGTTATGCCGATTCTATTTCGATGGTCATTTATCCCGACGGCTCCTTTTCCGTCGAGGACAACGGAAGGGGCATGCCCGTGGACATCAACGCCAAGCACAAAAAGTCGGGCGTCGAAATGATCTTCACTATGTTGCACGCGGGCGGCAAATTCAATAACGATCAGTACAAATTCAGCGGCGGTCTGCACGGCGTGGGCGCTTCCACGGTCAATGCGTTGTCAGTCTGGCTCGAAGTAGAAGTCTATCGCGGCGGAAAGACCTATTTTCAGCGTTTCAGAAGGGTAAATCAGGGCAAGACCGTGAAGTCGGGCATTCCCGAAGAGCCGATCAAGCAGATCGGCGTTACGAAAAAACGCGGCTCGAAGGTAACCTTCCTTCCCGATCCCGACGTGTTCGAGACGACGGAATTCGATTATAAGGTCATCAAGCAACATATCAAAGAGCTTTCGTATCTTACCAAAGGCGTCAAATTTTCGCTCGAGGACAGGCGCTCGACGGACGAAGAGGGCAATTATAAGTCCTGCGAATACTGTTCGCGCGGCGGGCTCGTCGATTTCGTGAAAAATCTCAACGAGAACAAGACGCGCCAGCTAGAAAAAGTCATCTATATCGAAGCCGAAGATCCTGTCCTCAACAGGCAGTTACAGGTCGCGATACAATATACCGAAACTTTCGTCGAGAACATATTTTCTTTCGTGAACAACATTTCTACCACGGAAGGCGGCACTCACGAAACGGGTTTCAAGCTCGCTTTCACCCGCGCGATGTCGGAGTATATCAAACGCAACAAATTGACAAAAGACAAGGATCCCGCGCTCATAGGCGACGATTACCGCGAGGGTATGACCGCGGTCATCAACCTCAAAATGCAGGAGCCGCAGTTCGAGGGACAGACCAAAACGAAGCTCGGCAATCCCGATATAAAAAGCTGGGTGGAGAACGTGCTCTACGAGAAGCTCAGCGCCTATTTTGCCGAAAACAAGAACAAGGATATAGCCACTCTCATAGCGAAAATAGGTATCAACGCGAGCAAGGTGCGCACCGAGGAAAAACGCGTGAAGGACGCGATGCGCTCCTCGCGTAACAATATGACGGGACAGCTCGCGATAGGCAAGCTTTCGAGCTGTTCGGGTAAAAATTATTCGCAGAACGAGCTGTTCATAGTGGAAGGAGATTCGGCGGGCGGTTCGGCGAAAAAGGGCAGGAACCGCACTTTCCAGGCGGTGCTCGCATTACGCGGCAAGCCGCTCAACACGGAAAAGGCGAGTAAGGTGGATATTCTCAAAAACGCCGAAATAAATACCATAATATACGCTTTGGGTACCGATTTCGACAAAGACTTCAATATCAAGAACCTCAAGTACGATAAGATAATCATTCTTGCGGACGCAGACCACGACGGCGAGCACATCAGGTGTCTGTTGCTTACGTTCTTCTATAGATTCATGCGCCCGCTCATTACCGAGGGACACGTTTATCTCGGAATGCCGCCCCTTTACAGGATAACGCAGAAGGGCGAAACGCGCTACGCTTACAACGACGCGGAGCTCGAAACGATGCTCAAGAGCGTTAAAGGCAGTTATAATCTTCAGCGATACAAAGGACTCGGCGAGATGAATTACGATCAGCTATGGGATACTACGCTCAATCCCAAGACCCGTTGCCTTACGCGCGTGACCATAGACGACGCGGCGGAAGCGGACGAAATGGTGTCGCTCCTTATGGGCGACAACGCGGAGAAGCGTAAGGAATTCATCAACGAGAACGCCAACTTCAACAAAGTGGACGCTTTAGGCAATAAGATCGGGGTGTAAGTATGAAAGCAAAACAAATGAGTTTCGATCTCGAACAGACGGTCGTCGAGAAACCGATAGAAAACATAATGCCCGAATCGATGATGATCTATTCGGAGCACATCATACTCGACCGTACTTTACCGAGAGTGGAGGACGGACTGAAGCCCGTTCAGCGCAGGATATTGTACACTATGTACAACCTCAACATGAAACCGAAAGGCGGTTTCAAGAAGTCGGCTCGTATCGTCGGCGATTGCATGGGTAAATATCATCCGCACGGCGACTCTTCCATATACGACGCTATGGCTAGAATGACGCAGGACTTCAGTATGCGTATGCCGCTCATCAACGGGCAGGGCAACTTCGGTACTCTTTCCGACCCGCCCGCCGCCATGCGTTATACGGAAGTGGAAATGGGCTCGCTCGCGATGGAACTCCTTCGCGATATCGACAAGAATACCGTTCAATGGAATAAGAATTTCGACGACACGCTGGAGGAGCCCGACCTTCTGCCGGGAAGATTCCCGAATATCCTCGTCAACGGCACCGTGGGTATAGCGATAGGTATAGCAACCAATATCCCGCCGCATAATCTTACCGAAGTGATAGACGGTTGCGTGGCGATGCTCGACAACCCGCATATCAAGCTCGAAGAGCTCGTGCGTTATATCAAGGGACCCGATTTCCCTTCGGGGGGATTTATGGTAGGCGGAGAGGATATACTCAACGTATACCGTACCGGCAAAGGCAAACTCACTTTGCGCGGCAGGGTGGACATAGAGAACGACGGAGACAGGCAGAATATCGTCATTACCGAAGTGCCGTGGGGCGTCAACCCGCATAAGATAGTCGAAAAACTCTACACTTTACGCGAGAAGAAGAAAGAGATATTCGGCAATATCATAGACGTCGCGGACGAAACTGCGCGGAATTTGCGCATAGTCGTCAAACTCAAGAAGGGTGAGGACGCCGTTAAATTGCTCGACCAGATATATAAGCAGACGGAGCTTCAGAGCGCGTGCAGCGTGAATATGGTGGCTATAGCGGACGGCAAGCCCAAGCAACTCGGTCTTATACCGCTTCTGAAATACTACCTCGATTATCAGAAAGAAGTCGTACGCAAGAGAAGCGTTTACGAGCTCGGAGTCGCGAAAAAACGCGCCGAAATACTGAGCGGGTATCTCAAGATAATCCCCGACATCGACGAAGTGATAGCGATAATCAGAGCGGCGGCTAACAGAGCCGCGGCGAAAACGGAACTCAAAGAGCGTTTCGAACTGAGCGAAGCGCAGGCGGAAGCGATACTGACCTTACAGCTCGGTAACATCAACAAGCTCGACGTTGGCAAGTACAAGGAAGAGCTCAACGGGCTCAATAAAGACATATCGCGGTTGAGTAACATAATAGGTTCGGTGAAAGAGCAATGCGCGGTAGTGCGTTCGGAGCTCATCGAAATACGCGATCGCTACAAGTCGGAGCCCAACAGCAAGCGTCTGACTACCATAATCGGCGATCTCGAAGATATCGACGTCAAGCCTTTCGATCCCACCAAGAGGACTTCGAAGCGTTCGATAGTGGCGCTAGACGCGGAAGGCAGGGTAAAGGTATTGTCGAGCAAGAATTATCTATCCGCCAACCGCGAAGCGGGCTCCGGCGGCATCGGCGGCGTAACGCGTTCTCTCACGCAGATCGAACCGGGGTACTACGCGCTCATATTCGGCAGTCAGGGCAACTGCTACCGTCTGGACACTTCGTCCGTATTGGAGAAGCAGTGGCTCGACAAAGGCGACACGCTCATAGACCTTTATCCGGAGTTCGCGTCGAAAGCGGAGAAAGCGGTGGCGGTCATACCCGTAGATCCCGACGATCCCGGCGACGACGAGGTTTATATTTATACCAGGCTCGGCATGGTGAAGAAGTCACAGCTTGCGGCTTACGTTGTGAGTAAGGACGCATATCAGGTCGTGGGACTCAAGAGCGACGACGAAGTGATAGGCGTCGAAAAGGTGATCCCCGACGCGACGATACTTTTCGTCACGAGCGACGGGCAGTGCGTTAACTCGATGACCGACGATTATCCTTTGCAGGGCAGGATCGCGGGAGGCGTTATCGGAGTGAACCTCAACGAGGGCGCCGAAGTGGTCTATGCGGGACAGGCGGACGTCGAACCCGGTATAGATGACGAAGGCAAGGAAGTATTCATGCCGCTCGGCGAAATAGTGATAATCACCGACAAAGGCACCGGCAAGCGCGTGGTTGCTTCGGAATTCGCGCCCATGCGCCGCAACCGCAAGGGATTGAGAATCATAGATATTTACGGCGAAAAGACCAAAGTCATTTTCGCCTGCAAAGTGCTCGAGCCTTATAGACTGGTATTGATAGGCGACGGCGGAGAAGAATTGAACGTGATAGACACCGAGGATATCCGTATAGAGAAGAAGGATACGAAAGGTAAGCCGATAATGCGCGGCGTAACTTTCGACAGAGTGATACGTCACACGGAGGAAATATAATGGCGAAACCTCTCGTCGCGGTGGTAGGCAGACCCAACGTCGGCAAATCCACCTTTTTCAATAAAATGGCAGGCAGGCGCGTAAGTATCGTCGACGACATGCCCGGCGTTACGCGCGACCGCATATACACGGACGTCGAATGGTGCGGATACGCCTTCACGCTCGTCGACACCGGCGGCATAGAGCTCAAAAGCGAAGATTCCATGTGGTCGCATATCCGCAGGCAGGCGGAGCTTGCGATAGACATCGCGGACGTCATACTCTTTTTCGTGGACGGTAAGAGCGGACTTACTTCGGGAGATTACGACGTGGCTGATTTTCTTCGCCGCACCCGTAAACCCGTCGTGCTCGCGGTCAATAAAGTGGACGGCAGCGACAATTCCGCGATATACGACTTTTACGCGCTCGATTTAGGCGAACCTATACCTATTTCCGCCGAGCAGAGTTTAGGACTCGGCGATCTTCTCGACGAAGTCGTCAAACATTTCGACGAGAGGGCTGTAGCCGGCGAGGAAACGGAAAGTATCAAGATAGCCGTCGTCGGAAAGCCCAATTCCGGTAAATCCTCTTTGGTCAACCGCATACTCGGCTTCGAAAGAGTGATAGTCAGTAACGTTGCGGGAACTACGCGCGACGCGATAGACACGCCTTTCGAGTATGAGGGGAAGCGTTACGTGATCATAGACACCGCGGGTATCCGTAAGAAAAGCAAGGTGGAAGAAGACGTCGAATATTACTCCGTGGTGCGCAGTATCAACGCGATACGCCGCGCCGACGTGGTGCTCGAAGTGGTCGACGCCGAGGAAATGCTTTCGGAGCAGGACGTCAAGATAGCGGGGCTTATCCACGAAGCGGGTAAGCCGAGCATTATCGTCATCAATAAGTGGGATCTAATCGAGAAGGATTCCAATACCGTCAACCGTTTCAACGACAGACTGAAAACGGAGCTCAAATTCATGGATTATTTCCGCTCCGTATTCGTGTCCGCGCTTACCGGTCAGCGGGTGAATACCTTGCTCGGACATATAGACTCCGTATACGAGAATTCGTCCAGAAGAATATCGACAGGGCTCCTGAACGACGTGATCGGGGACGCCGTTTCCGTGAACGAGCCGCCTACGCACAACGGCAAGAAACTCAAGATTTTCTATGCCGCGCAGGTTTCGGCGAACCCTCCCGCATTCGTAATATTCTGTAACGATCCGAAGCTCATGCACTTTTCTTACAGACGGTATCTGGAGAACAGGCTTCGCAAGGCGTTCGACTTCAGCGGAACGCCGATCAAAATAATTACACGCGCCCGCGAGGACGTGAAATGAGGTTATATATATGAATTACAACGAACTTACCAACGAACGTAAACAAGAACTGCTCAAGCAAGAACTCGCGCGTTACGAGGAATTCAAGGCTATGGATCTCAAGCTCGATATGAGCCGCGGCAAGCCCTCGAAGGAGCAACTCGATCTCTCTATGGGGATATTCGACGTATTGAATTCTTCGTCCTCTCTCAAAGGAAAACAGGATTACCGCAATTACGGCATCAACGACGGCATACCGGAAATAAAGGCGATATTCACGGAACTTCTGGGCATAACCGACGACGAGATAATCGTATCCGGCAACGCCAGTCTTGTGCTTATGTACGACACCATACAACGCGCGATGCAGTTCGGCGTGCTCGGCGGCGAGCCCTGGAACAAGCAGGGTAAGATCAAATGGCTTTGCCCGGTACCCGGCTATGACAGGCATTTCGCGGTGACGGAGCTTTTCGGCATAGAGATGATCAACGTACCTATGAAGGATGACGGACCCGATATGGATATGATCGAGGAGCTCGTCAAAGACCCTTCCGTCAAGGGTATTTGGTGCGTTCCGAAGTATTCGAACCCGATGGGAATAATTTATTCCGACGAAGTCGTGAGGCGTTTCGCCGCGCTCAAGCCCGCTGCCAAGGACTTCCGTATTATGTGGGATAATGCCTATATGGTGCACGCGCTGTACGGTCAGGACAAAATGCTCGACATATTCGCGGAAGCGAAGAAGTACGGCAACGAAGATATCGTCTATATGTTCGGCTCGACCTCGAAAATAAGTTTTGCGGGAGCGGGAATAGCGTTTATCGCGGGAAGCAAGAGAAATATGGACTCTCTCCGCAAGCTCATCAACATCCAGTCTATAGGACCGGATAAAGTTTCGCAGTACGCTCACGCGCTGTTTTTCAAGAACGCCGACGGCATATACGCGCAGATGGAAAAGCACGCCGAGATACTCCGTCCCAAGTTCGACGCGGTGCTCGAGATACTCGACGAAGAGCTCGGCGACACGGGGATCGCTAAATGGAATAAACCGCGCGGCGGGTATTTCATTTCCTGCTTCCTGAAAAAAGGAACGGCGAAGCGCACCGTGCAACTCGCCAAAGAAGCGGGCGTGGTATTTACGGGCGCGGGCGCCACGTATCCTTATAAAAACGATCCCGATGACAGCAACCTTCGTATCGCGCCGACGCTTCCTCCGATCGACGAGCTGCGCACCGCTATGAAGATATTCTGCTGCGCTGCGAAGATCGCCGCGCTCGAAAAATAGGCGGCAATATACGGACGGGACCTTTAATGGAAGGTAACGGCTAAGATAATATTTCGATTCGGGCGCGCGTATGCGCGTAAGAGAAGCCCCGCGTTATGCGGGGCTTCGATTTATTGAAAGCGTAACGGCATAACACGAGCGTTTCCGGCATAGAATTTAACAAAAAACATGGAGGACGAATATGTCGGAATACAATATATATAAAGATATAGCCTCGCGAACCGGCGGGGATATCTATATCGGCGTGGTCGGACCCGTAAGGACGGGGAAGTCCACGTTTATCAAGCGCTTTATGGAAACGCTCGTGCTCGACAATATCGAAGACGAAGCTAAGCGCGAGAGGGCACGCGACGAATTGCCGCAGTCGGCAGACGGCAAAACCGTGATGACTACGGAGCCAAAGTTCGTACCCAACGAAGCGGTGAGAGTCGCTGCCGACGACGCGGAAGCCAATATACGTCTTATAGACTGTGTGGGCTATCTCGTGGACGGCGCGATAGGGCACGAAGAGGGCGACAAGCCCCGAATGGTCAATACCCCGTGGAGCACGAAGCAGATACCTTTCAAAGAGGCGGCGGAACTCGGTACCGATAAGGTCATCAGAGATCATTCCACCATAGGCGTAGTAGTGACTACGGACGGCAGTATCACCGATATAGCGCGCACTAAATACGTGGACGCCGAGGAGAGAGTCATCAAAGAGCTTGTAGCGATAGGCAAGCCTTTCGTAGTAGTTCTCAATACCGTTACTCCCGAATCTGCCGATACGCTCAAACTCGCCGACAGTATAGCGGAGAGATACGACGTGAGAGTAGTGGCAATGAATGTAGCCGAAGCTACCGCAGAGGACTTTGCTTCTCTTCTCAACGACGTTCTTATGGAATTCCCCGTCAAGAGGATATCCGTAGATCTTCCGAAGTGGATGCGCGCTTTGGGTAAAGATCATCCCGTGATAAGCCGTATCACGGAGCGTCTTATGAGCGACGACAACGACGCGAGAAGAATGAAGGATTTCAAAGATCTCGGCGCGTTGTTCGACGGCTCCGAATATACCGAGGACGAGCCCGACACGATAGCGGACCCCGCTACCGGAGAAATAACTCTCAAATTCCGCGCCAAGGAAGGACTGTTCTATAAAGTGGTGTCCGAAATGTGTAACGCGGACGTGGACGACGATTACAAGCTGATGAGCTACGTTCTCAAAGCGGGTAAAGCGTATAAGGAATACGAGAAACTGCGCGTCGCGATGGAGGAGATGCAGGAGACCGGATACGGCATCGTTATGCCGTCTATGGAGGAGATGACTTTGCGCGAGCCGGAACTCATGAAACGCGGCTCGCAGTTCGGCGTCAAGCTCAAAGCCTCCGCTCCTTCGATCCACCTTATGCGCGTGGACGTGGAAACGGAAGTCAATCCCATAATCGGCAGCGAACAGCAAAGCGAAGATCTCGTCAACTATCTTATGGGAGAATTCGAGAACAACAAGCAGGGGATATGGGAAACCAACATGTTCGGGAAGTCCCTGAGCAGTCTCGTGAAAGAGGATCTGAACGGCAAGATATCCAATATGCCCCCGGACGCGCAACGCAAGTTAAGACGTACCGTCACCCGTATAGTCAACGAAGGCAAGGGCGGCGTGCTGTGTATATTGCTGTGACCGAATACAGCGGCACTTGTAACGAAAAAGCGTTCCGTGACATCGTGGAACGCTTTTTTATGTCTTGTATACTAATTTAATTACGTAAGTTTAGTTTTTCGGCGAATAGTTGGGGGATTCCTTCGTTATCGAGATATCGTGCGGGTGGCTCTCGATTAGCGACGCGCTCGTTATCTTGATGAATTCGGAGGAGGTGCGGAGCTCTTCGATATTCGCTTTACCGCAGTAGCCCATTCCCGAGCGGATACCGCCCACCATCTGATAGATGACGTCGGAGAGGACGCCTTTGTAAGGAACTCTGCCTTCCACGCCTTCGGGGACGAGTTTTTTCGCGTCCTCCTGGAAATAACGGTCTTTGCTTCCCGCTTCCATAGCGGCGAGCGAGCCCATTCCGCGGTAGACCTTGAAGCTTCTTCCCTGATAGATTTCGAGCGCTCCCGGAGATTCCTTCGTGCCCGCGAGCAGGCTTCCCATCATTATAGCGCTCGCACCAGCGGCGATACCCTTGATGATGTCGCCCGAATACTTGATACCGCCGTCGCCTATGACGCGCTTTCCGTATTTGTCCGCCATTTCCGCGCAATCCATTATCGCCGTGATCTGCGGTACGCCGATACCCGCTACTATTCTCGTAGTGCATATGGAGCCCGGACCTATACCCACTTTCACGACGTCCGCGCCCGCTTCGATGAGCGCGCGGGTAGCCGCCGCCGTCGCCACGTTGCCAGCGATAAGCTGGAGATCGGGGAATTTTTGCTTGATCTTCTTCACCGCGTCGAGCACGCCTTGATTGTGACCGTGAGCGGTGTCCACAGCCACGATATCCACTTTCGCGTCCACGAGCGCCTTCACTCTGTCTAGGAAATTAGCGCCCACTCCGACTGCCGCGCCGACCAGAAGCCTGCCGTTTTTGTCCTTCGCGGCGTTGGGGTATTGAATGGATTTTTCGATGTCTTTAATAGTGATAAGTCCTTTGAGATTGCCGTCTTTGTCTACGAGAGGGAGCTTTTCGATACGATGTTTGCCGAGTATGGCTTGCGCTTCTTCGAGAGTGGTGCCTACGGGCGCTGTCACCAGATTGTCTTTCGTCATTACGTTGCCGATAGGTTGCTCGAAATTGGTTTCGAAACGGAGATCGCGGTTGGTAATGATACCTACGAGTTTACCTTTTACGCAGATAGGTACCCCGCTTATGCGATATTTGCTCATCAGCTCGTTCGCGTCGGAGATCAGATGATCCGGCGAAAGGAAGAAAGGATCTGTTATGACGCCGTGCTCGCTTCTTTTGACGCGATCGACCTGCGCCGCCTGTTCGTCGATGGTGAGATTTTTATGTATTATGCCCAGTCCGCCTTCGCGCGCCATGGCTATGGCGAGTCCGTATTCGGTCACGGTGTCCATCGCTGCGGACATCAGCGGTATATTCAACGTCAGCTTATCGGTAAGTTTGGTCGACAAGTCGACGTCTTTGGGCAGTACCTCGGAATGCTGTGGTACCAACAAAACGTCATCGAAGGTAAGTCCTTCCGCAACAATTTTCGCCATACTGTTCTCCTGTATAAATAAAAATAAATTTAATCTATTATATAACGCAGGTGGCGGCTTGTCAACGCATTGACCGCAAAAGACAACGGACTTGAAAACGGATATTCCGGCGGCGGTTTTTATGCCCGGAAGCGGCGAGAAAGATAAAAAATGTTGCAACGCGGCGCGCGATATGATATACTGCAATAAATATAAGTACGCGCGTATGCGTTCTGCGTAAGAAACGCGCATACGCAGGAGGAATATGCTGAAAGATATAGCCGCACTCGTTGCGGAGCTCACTCTGGAAGAAAAAGCGGCGCTTTGTTCGGGGATCAGCAGTTGGGAAACCACGCCTGTCAAAAGAAAGGACATTCCCTCGGTATTTATGGCGGACGGACCGCACGGCGTAAGACGCGAACAGAAACAGACTTCGTTCGGTAACGTATTCATGCCCGCGATGCCCGCTACCTGTTTCCCGCCTGCGGTAACGCTTGCTTCGTCGTGGGATACGGAGCTTGTGAAGGAAGTAGGGACGGCGCTCGGAGAGGAAGCGCTCGATCATGACGTTCAGATACTTCTGGGACCCGGCGTCAACATTAAAAGAAGTCCGCTTTGCGGAAGAAATTTCGAATATTTTTCGGAAGACCCGTATCTTGCGGGTGAACTTGCCGTAGCTTATATAGAAGGCGTGCAATCCACCGGCGTAGGAACTTCGCTCAAGCATTTTGCGGTGAACTCGCAGGAGTTCAGACGTATGACTTCGTCCAGCGAACTTGACGAAAGGGCTATGCGCGAGATATATCTTCCCGCCTTCGAAACCGCAGTCAAACGCGCGCGTCCTTACACGGTGATGTGCTCGTATAACCGCGTGAACGGAACTTACGCCGCAGAGAATAAATATCTTCTCGACGACATACTCCGCAAGGAATGGGGTTTCGACGGGATAGTGGTGTCCGATTGGGGCGCGGTGGCGGATAGAGTGGAAGGTATCCGCGCGGGAATGAACCTTCAGATGCCTTCAGCCGACGGTATTACCGACGAATGGATAGTCGAAGCGGTCAAGAAGGGCGAACTCGACGAAAAGCGTCTTGACGAAATAGTTTCGGAGCTGCTTTCCGTAGTATTCAAATGCGCCGAGAACGCGAAGGCGAAAGAAGGTTACAAGGCGGATTTTGCCGCGCACAGGAAACTTGCCCGCAAAGCCGCGGCGCACGGCTCCGTGCTTCTGAAGAACGACGGCGGGATATTGCCGCTCGACAAGAACGCCGATATCGCCGTGGTAGGGGCGCTTGCGAAAAATTTACGTACGCAGGGAAGCGGCAGCAGTCGCCTTAATCCCATCAAAGAAACTTCGTTTACCGATTATCTCGACGAGATAGGCAAGAAATACGTCTATGCGGAAGGTTACGATTGCATTACCGACGACACCGACGACGCAAAAATATGCGCCGCGGGAGAAGCGGTCAAAGGCAAAGACGCGGTACTGCTTTTCATAGGGCTTACCGACGCATTCGAATCGGAAGCGTTCGACAGGAAACATCTTTCGGTGCCCGAGTCGCATCTGAAAGTACTGGAAGAGGTCGCGCGTTACAATTCCAACGTGATAGTGGTGCTTACGGGAGGCTCCCCGAGCACGATGCCGTATCTCGATAAAGTCAAAGCCGTGCTCAACGTTTACCTTACCGGCGAAGCGGGCGGCGAAGCCACGTACGACGTATTGTTCGGCGACGTCAACCCGTCCGGTAAGCTTGCCGAAACATTCCCGCTCGCGCTTTCGGATAATCCCATGCACGAATTCTACGAGAAGGAAAACGCCGAATATCGCGAAAGCATTTACGTGGGATACCGCTATTACGACTCTGCCCATAAGGAAGTTTTGTTCCCGTTCGGTTACGGTCTGTCGTATACCGAATTCGAATATTCCGACTTAAAAATCGGCGCCGAGAAGATAGACGAAAACGACTCCCTGAAAGTTTCGTTCAGCATAAAGAACGTGGGGAAAGTCAAAGGCGCGGAGGTTGCGCAGCTTTACGTAAAGGATACCGAAAGCACGCTTTTCGTTGCCGAAAAAGCGCTCAAAGGTTTTGCGAAAGTGGAGCTCGAACCCGGAGAGAGCAAGAGCGTCACGCTTACGCTTGACAGGAGAAGTTTCGCTTATTACAACGTGCTCGCGAAGGACTGGCGCGTCGAAGCGGGCGAATTCGATATTCTCGTCGGAGCTTCTTCGAGAGATATTCGCCTCGAAGGCAAGGTCAACGTATCCGCCGAAGAATGCGCCGTTCCCGACTACCGCACGAGCGCGCCCGCGTATTACGATATCGCTTCCGTCGAGAGATATCCCGAAAAGGATTTCGAGGCTTTGCTCGGCAGGAAGGCTGAAAAATACGTTCAACCCAAGCGCGGAGAATATACGATGCTTACCTGTATGGGACAGCTCAATCACGGCGTTATGGCAAGACTCGTTAAATATCTCGGACATAAGTATTCCGTAGCGCTTCTTCCGAAGGATACTCCTTATTCCCAGATAAAAATGGTGCGCGCGGGAGCTTTGGATATGCCGATCCGCAATACCTACGCAATGAGCAGCGGAGGAGTAAACTATACCATGTCGAGCGGACTTCTCGACCTCGTCAACGGCAGATTTTTCCGAGGGGTATTCCGTCTGATCAAAGGATATTTTACCAAGACCGTCCATAAGAAAGACGTATACGGAGGCTGAAATGCAAGAACTTGTCGCAGCGACCAACAATCCGCATAAACTTAGCGAATTCAGAAGCATTCTCGGCGATAAATTCGTGATCCGCTCGTTGAAAGAGGAGGGTGTGGCTGTCGAAATAGACGAGGACGCCGATACTTTCTACGGAAACGCCTATAAGAAGGCGAAAACCGTCGCGGAACTCACGGGAAAACCCGCGCTTGCCGACGATTCGGGGCTTATGGTAGACGCTTTGGGCGGCGCGCCCGGAGTGTATTCCGCAAGGTACGGCGGCGAGGACGGCAATTCCGAACTCAACCGCGCCAAGCTTCTCAAAGAGATGAGCTCCGCAGAGAACAGAAAGGCGAGATTTATTTCCTGCATAGTGTTGTATTATCCCGACGGAAGATCGGTATCCGCGGAAGGTATTACCGAGGGCAGTATCCTCACGGAGGAGAAGGGCGAGAACGGTTTCGGTTACGACTGTCTTTTCTATTCCGACGATCTCGGCATGAGCTTCGGCGAAGCCGACCCCGATATGAAAAACGGCGTAAGCCACCGCGGCAGAGCGCTCGGCGCGTTGCTCGCAAAGCTGTGAAGCACGATACCTTGAAAATCGGCTCGCTTAACGAATAAATTAAATAAGTATAACATTTTAACCGTGCCCGCGTTCGTATACGCGGGCATTTTTACGTATACGGGGCGGAAGCGTTATTATATCGTCTTATATCGGAACGTACCGATACGGGAACTCTCGTAACGGAAACCGTTTATATCATAGCTTTCAACGTATTCTCATATCCGCATACGCGCATACGGGAATTCCTTATTGCATTTTGTTTTGTCATAGTTTATAATGAATCCGTTACCGAAACCGAAGTAACTCTATTATGTAGCTACGGACGCACGGGGGAAAATCAATGGATTTAAGCGTTTTTGACAAAGAACAACTCGCATTGCTTGAGGATGTAAGCAAATTTTACACGGACAGGGAACTGCCTATCGACGAAAATGATGCGATCATCGGCTTCGGGAAAGTTCATGATTTTTATCAGTCGTATATTTCGGTAAAGCACGGGAAAGTGATGTTTACCGCGCGTAAGGCGTATTATAAGAGTTACGGCGGTAACCGCATATCGACGGAACTTAAAGAGGAAAACAGGGAAGTCATATTCGAAGCCTTAAATAATATTTATTCGCAATTTATTATGTGCGGCGACGCATACGCAGAAGCAAGCGGATTTCTGAAGAAAATGAAGGAAAGTCGCCGTTCGACTAAATCGCTTTACGAGGAGAACGAGACGACGATCGTCGCGCACGGCTATATGACGGCGGACGAAATCCTCGAACTGTGCCGTTCCGGCGTTTTGACCGAAAACGACGAGGAGGAAAAGACTTACGGCGAGCTCGCCGCGCGCGTCACGGAAGCGCTTGCGGAAGCGGTAAACAGCGCGGAGCATTTATGCGGCAATAACTTTTGCAGATTTGAGTGTAACGGAATCCTCGCTAGGTATTACGGATTGGACGGTAGCGGCGGAGAAGGGTACCGCGAAGTAGGAGCCGCATTCGGGGTAAGTCACGAATTAGCTCGCAAAGAATGCGCGCGCAGACAACAGGCTACAGAGGCGTATTATCGGTTGTACCCCGAGAAATTTACGGAGCTCCACCGAATTATGAACGCCGTCGAACGTGAAAAAACGCTCGCGTTCGTTAAATTCGGTTTGTTAAGCCGTTACGGCAAGAAGGCGGCGACGTTCCTTCTGAAAACCATGTACGGCAGCGACGCCGCCGAAGCCGTCGTGAAGGCGGCGCATAGCGCGAAAATCGCGAAATCCGAATCGGCTGTCGGCGCCGTAGGAAATTATCCGCGTATTACCGAGTTCGCCCGTTTTCCCGCAGAGGCGGTTATGTACGAAGTAAGCGAATCGGAATGTGAGATTTACGATCCCGCCTCACTGCCCTCGCAACTCAGAGTAACATATTTAAGATTGGTAAAAGACGTCGACGTCTACAGCGCCGAGTACAGACCGCAGAGGGAAGCCATTACTTTGTTTTCGAAAGAGAAGCACCCGGATTTTCTCGTAACGCTGCGTTCCGGCAAACGTATATTTGTTTCCGTTACGGATACTATACAGCTTGCTTCGGAATACCGTAGCCTGTATATCAAAGAGCTTGAGCACTATTGCGCGGAGAGGGGATACGGATATGTGGTATGCGACGGCTACGGAAGAACGCGCGAGGATTTGGCGCGCATACCCGTTCATGCGGAAGCGGCGAAGGAGTTCGACTCGATACTCGAATCGCCGCCGTATCTTATAGACTGGCGGGAGTTAAAGAGCGTGCGCGAAAAATACGGCTTAAAGAACGTGGATATAGCGGCGTATATATTGCAAAAGGGACTTGAGATGAGGATAAAGCCTTTTTATGTGTATAAGCCGCGCGGTTGATATCTTTTTCGCGCGGCGAAAAAGCTCGCGAAAGCAAAGCGGAAAATCTCCGAAAATTTTTATCGCAAAACAGTTTACAAGCATAAAATAATATTGTATAATAACACAGCAATCGAAAGTTTGCGGGAGTGACTCAGTGGTAGAGTGTCACCTTGCCAAGGTGAAAGTCGCGGGTCCGAATCCCGTCTCCCGCTCCACAAAAAAAGTAACGGCAGCAGAAAAGCTGCCGTTACTTTTTTTGCGGAACGGACGGGATAGCGCGCTCGTTTCGTTTACGAAATCGGGTGCGCAAGTTCGCGCCGTAGGGCGCGAACCTGACGAGCTGAACGTAAAACATATACGAGCAGAGAAGCGTAAAACAAACGAAACCGCCCATACAAGCACAGATGTGGGCGAGTGATCCCGTCTCCGTATCCTTATACGGCAGCAGAAAAGCTGCCGTTACTTTTTTTGCGGAGCGGACGGGATAGCGCACCTGTGCGCTTCAGCGCAAAGGGTTTGCAAGTTCGCACCGCACGGCGCGAACCTGACGAGCTGAACGTAAAACATATACAAGCAGAGAAGCGATAAACAAACGAAACCGCTCAGTTAAAATGTTTATAATAAGCATTCTGATTTTCGCGTACAAACAAATATTTTGGCATAAAAAAGGAACCCTTGCCACGCCGTTGAATAGTAAAACTCCTCAACAAACGCCCAAAGCGTCTCGTGGTACAGATTCCATAACTATTATATTTGAAAATACGTTAAATGTCAACGTAGAGTAGCGAAATGTCAAAAATAAGTTTTATTTGAATTGGATCAGACGGCGGTCAAACACTTAGTCATACTTAACCCACTGATGTATACCATAAGGGAGCATTCGAAGTTTTACCGTAGAACGGAGATAAAGCGTGTGCCCATCACAAAGTTTGAGTAAAGGTAGTGGATACGTTTTACTCAAACGAGCTAATTTATCAAGACAAGATGAAGGTGGGCGGACATTTGACGAGATAGTACTCGCCTCGATAAACTATGTCAGCGAAGCTCGGAGGGATAGCATCAAGGAGTTTGCCCGTAGCAACATCTACATTAAAATAGGCGTGAACTCTTATTCCGCCAAAGTAATTGTTGGTTTTACAGGCAACGATATGGTTTTATGCGATGTTATTGATATACAGCCTGCGCATTTTGACATAAAAAAGATTCCGCTAAGGCGAACTCTCAAAGAGACACCTTCGAAGCAGCGGAATCTTTGTCGGAAACTTCCGTTTCCGTAAATAGTATATCGCAAAACAGGGAAAATGTCAACTTTAGATTACATAAAGTTAAAAAGCGGTAAATATTCAGCATAAAGAAATAGTAGCCGATACGACCGATACGGTACAAGACCGTGGAGTGGTGTACCGGCTCCCATATAAATAATATATCGCAACGGGTAAAGTGTCAATGTCAAGTAGAAAAATGTCAAAAATAAGTTTTATTCGAATTGGATCAGTCGGCGGTCAAACGCTTGTGACATACTTACCCCCCTCATGCACAGCATCAGTGGGTAATCGAAATTTCCGCTTCAATGATATTGCAGTCGTAAAAGAAAAAGAGGCGGCTCAACTAAACAGGTCAAAGCCTGCGGGGGTTGAGTCAACCTCATGTAATAAAATATCGCAAAATGCGTAAAATGTCAACTTTGGATTGCATAAAGTCAAAAATAAGCTTTATCTGAACATAGCAGTAGCAGTTAAACATTTAGTTATACTTAATCCCCGATGTACACCATCAGGGGGCATTCGAAGTTACCGTAGTACGTGGATGTGGTAAGTACCTATCACAAAGTTCGGGTAGAGGTAGGGGGATACGTTTTACTCATCAGTTTTTGGCGGTTAAGCCGCCAAAAATAGCGCACCCTGTATACTGAAGCATAAGGGTACGCTACCCGCTGATGGTGTACCAAAAAAAAAGAGAACCGTTATAGGTCCTCTTTTTTTTTGGTACACCATCAGGGACTCGAACCCTGGACACCCTGATTAAGAGTCAGGTGCTCTACCAACTGAGCTAATGGTGCATATCGCCTTTCGGATTACCGGAGAAGGCTTTTGTGCGGCGGGCGGAGACGGCTTCGGTCGGCGCTTCCGCCCTCCGCCGCTGGTGCGACCGAAGAGACTTGAACTCCCACCTCTCGGAGACCAGATCCTAAGTCTGGCGCGTCTGCCAATTCCGCCACGGTCGCTTATTGGTGATCCATCGGAGATTCGAACTCCGGACACCTTGATTAAAAGTCAAGTGCTCTACCGACTGAGCTAATGGATCATATCCTTGCGTAATTTATGGCAGGGGTGGCAGGATTTGAACCTACGAATGCGAGAGTCAAAGTCTCGTGCCTTACCGCTTGGCGACACCCCTATGTTCGGAAAGGAATTGGGGTGAGTAGTGGGACTTGAACCCACGACCTCCAGAGCCACAATCTGGCATTCTAGCCAACTGAACTATACCCACCAAAGTATACTACCTTATTCCTTTGTCAAGTTACGGGCTAGCCGCTTAGTGGTGAACCAGGAGGGATTCGAACCCCCGACCTACGGCTTAGAAGGCCGTTGCTCTATCCTACTGAGCTACTGATCCACAGTGGAGCGGGTGATGGGAATCGGACCCACGCAACCAGCTTGGAAGGCTGGTGTTCTACCATTGAACTACACCCGCACGGTGTTTGCCCACTTGCAAGCGCTTAACTAGTATAGCCAAACTGAAAGTGTTTGTCAACCGTTCGCCGAGAAATTTTGTAAATTACTTTAACTTCCGCGCGAGCGGAATATCTTGCTCCGTTCGAAAGAGTTTTATGACAGGCGGCTTATACGCCGCGCCTTGCGTTCGGTAGGGAATAAACGACGAGGCGGATAGCCACGGTCAATTATTTTTTCTTACCGAAAATTTGTGTCGACAAAGCTTTCGCGAGACTGTTTCCGAATTCGCAAAGGATACTGTCGTCGGATCTATTCAGCGCATATCGGATACTGTCGGGCGTAAACGGGATACCCGTAAGTGCGTTTTCGGCTTTAGTCGGTAATTCTTCGTCGAGAGTATCCGAATAGATCTTTGTTGCAACGATAGCGCCTTTAACCACGTCGAATTCGATTTCCGTAAGCCCGCAGGGCGAAAGAAATTCCACGGACAGAGCGCAGGGGGGATTTTTACCGAGTATGAATTCCTTCGAAGCAAACAGCCGTGCTTCGGATAAGTATTCTTCCGAGACGAATTTCATGTAACTTGCCTTACCGAATTCTTCGGTAAAGCTTTCGGCAATGCTTTTCGCCACGTCCGATACGCTTATGTCGCTTACTATCTCTTTTAAGGCGCAAACCCGTGAACGCACGGAGTCGACGCCTTTTGATGAAAGTTTCAGAGGAGAAGGACGGAGATATTTTTCCATTTTGCCGCCGTCGAAAGATATAAGCAGAGTGCCGTGATGAAGTCCTTTGCCGTCCGAGCGCCTGAAAGCGTTTCCGCTCACTTTAAGCCCGTTTACCGTAAGGTCGTTTCTGCCGCTGACGGCGGCGTTTACGCCCAGCGAGCGCAATGCTTTGCGGATCACGTCCGTTTGCCTTCCTACGTCGTATTCCCGTGCGCTCGCGATGAAGGTGTAATTCAGATTGTCGAGGTCGTGGAATACCGCGCCGCCACCGGTAATCCTGCGCGCTATCTTTATCCCGTCGCGTTCCGCCGCCGCGACGTCGCATTCTTTCCAGGCGTTCTGCCACTTGCCGATAACTATCGCGTCGTGATTTCTCCACAGGAAAAGCACGGGCTCTCCGTCGAAATCCTTAAAAAGCCTTTCTTCCGCGGCAAGATTGAGATATACGTCCGCCGACGGCGATATCATTATTCGCGACATATCTGAATTATACATGCTTTGCCTGCGGTATGCAACCGATTTCGGCGTAAGTCGTTGACACGTGCGCGCTATTAATATATAATATGAAGCAACGATAACGTATTTGAAAGGATGAAACCATGTCAAACGTTGCGGAATTCATTTCCGAAGTAAGGATCGTGCCGGTTGTAAAACTCACCGACGTCAAAACCACGCTTCCCGTCATGGAAGCGCTTATCGCGGGCAACGTGCCCGTAGCGGAGATAACCTTCCGTACCGATTGCGCCGCGGAAGCGATACGCTTGGCGGCCGAAAATCTCGGCGAAAAAATGCTGGTCGGAGCGGGAACGGTCATCGACGCGCGTCAGGCGGAAGCCGCTATAGCGAACGGAGCGCGTTTCATCGTAAGCCCCGGATATTCCGAAGCGGTCAACGGCGTTTGCAGAGCAAACGGCGTATTATATGTTCCCGGCGCGGTGACTCCTACCGAGATAATGCAGGCGTATGCGGGCGGCAACAGGATCATTAAGTTTTTCCCCGCTTCGGTTTACGGCGGTACCGCCGCGCTCAAGGCGCTCGGCGCGCCTTTTGGCGATATCAAATTCGTGCCTACGGGCGGAGTCAACGCCGCCAATCTCAAGGATTTCCTCGCGCTTCCGAACGTCGTTGCCTGCGGCGGTAGCTGGATGGTGGCGGACAAGTTTATAAAAGAGGGCGATTACGCCGCAGTCACCAAACTTTCGGCAGAAGCCGCGGAGATAGTGCAGAGTCTTAAAAAATAATGCGCTACGGCGCCCGCAGATCTACGGTCGCGGCGGACGCCGAAACGCCGAGAGGTGAAGAAATGAGAGTTATAACGTTCGGCGAAATAATGTTGAGGCTTGCTCCGGAAGGTTATTACCGTTTCGTGCAGGCGGACAAATACGGCGCAACTTACGGCGGCGGCGAAGCAAACGTCGCGGTATCTTTGGCGGGATTCGGCGCGGATGCCGCGTACGTTACTAAACTTCCCGCGCACGAGATAGGTCAGGCGGGCGTGAACGCTTTACGCGCGGCGGGAGTGGATACTTCTTTGATCGTTCGCGGCGGCGCGCGCGTCGGTATCTATTTCCTCGAGAAGGGCGCTTCGCAAAGACCTTCGAAAGTCATTTACGACAGAGCTCATTCGGCTATTGCGGAGGCGACTAGCGCAGATTTCGACTGGAACAAAATATTCGCGGGAGCGGATTGGTTCCATTTCACGGGAATTACGCCCGCGCTTTCCTCAAGCGTTGCGGACATAACCCTCGAAGCATGCAAAGCGGCTAAGGCACGCGGCGTGAAGGTTTCCTGCGACCTCAATTACCGCAAAGCGCTCTGGACGAAGGACAAAGCGCGCGAGATAATGACCGGACTCATGCCTTACGTTGACGTGCTCATCGCTAACGAAGAGGACGCAGGCGACGTATTCGGCATTACTTCGGGCGGT